>JAFGNQ010000455.1 GCA_016926925.1 Candidatus Aminicenantota bacterium | reverse complement strand
GATTTTCCCATCAAAAGCATCCGTTGCTTCGATAAGCAGCAGAAGTGCAAGGGCAATAATGAAAGATATGGTAGAGTCCGTGCTGGTGGACAAGAAAATTAAAAAAACGACCGCAAGAGGTATTCTGGCCAGAGTGATGGATTGGATCAGCATGTAACCTCGGGGGATATTCTTTTTGTTTCCTATCTTTGTGTTCATAATTTTGGTGCGGAATAAATCCGGTTTCAAGTCAGCAAGCCCAATTTTACTTGTTTTGTTTTTCCTGTGTCAACGACGGCCTTTTTCTGTAGGCGTTTCTATTTCCGTGATAAAGCCGGTTCATCGTATAAACGAGGCCTTAAAAAAGAGAATGCATATGAATCCGAAGAGGGATTCCGCTCAGATTCATTTTGTCGCATTTTCTACAAGCTTAGATACTCATTTGTATATGAACCGACAAGTCATCGTCCATATATGTTGCCAAGCGACCGAGGGAAAGCTAGGGTGAGTCACGGTTCGTTTGAGTCGCATGGGGAGGGTGGAGGGATCTTCGATGTAAACGACCTGTGACGAGCCGGTCAACAGATCTTTTTTATCCTGAGGTAGGCAAGATACCCGCAGAGGATTAGAAAATTGACGGTTGTGACCGACCACTGCATGAATGTGGTATACATCTCCTTTCCTAAGAGGTCGTAAAAGGCAAAGGTGATCAAAACGAAGTTGACAAGGAGTAATATCCGCGCGAATAAGGTAAAAGCCGGGTAGTAACGGATGAGGAGCATGATTCCCAAAGTTGCCGTCAGCAACGTGTAGTCCCATCCTAGAGGTGAAACGAGAGGAATGACCATAAGACAGAGCCCGCACTCAAGAACCGAGGCGCGCGGCAGCTCTCTGCCCATCAGGATCACAGCCAATATCATGACGGCCAACAATGAGATAAAAGTGGTGCTGAGGACTAGGGACAGCTGAGGATCACCTGTCCATTTAGTAAAACAGGCGATGAGGGATATGTTATCGAGTGATGAGAGGAGTTGGGGAGTGGTTCTGGCAAGGGTGGAATACCATTCCTTGAGAACCACATAATTTCCTCTAAAGCCATAAAACATCGCCGGCGCAAGGAGGGCGGCTCCAAGGAAGATGATTCCGCTTGCGAGAGATCTCCATTTTTTTTTGATGATGAGGTAGGGGAAAAAAATGACGGCATAGGGCTTCATGGCCATGCCCAGTCCCCAAAAAAATCCGGCGAAGATATCTTTTTTCGGAGTGGGCTCTTTGCTTTCGGACACAATATACCAGGTCATGAGCAGGAGACTGAGTGTAACCAGGGTATTGATTTGTCCCAGGAAGAGTTCACGAGAGTAATATCTCAGGGTGATAAGAAGGGGCAGGACCAGGAGGTATTTGGATTTCTCCCCGTTGGCTAGCAAGCGGTAAGAAATAAGGATGATGAATCCAGCGCAGATAATTGTGAGAAAATACCAAACCATTTTTGCGGATTTGAGCGGCAGGTAGGAAAGGGGAAGATAGAGGAAAGCCGAAGAGGGAAGGTATTTGAACATATAGTGCTCGTCTTCAAACCTGTAAAGAGTTTCAGCCCATCTTAAGCGCTTTCCAGCAACATAGTTTACCTGGAAGTCGATCATTTCATCCTTCACCTTGAAGAAGAAAACGAGAAGAAAGAAGAGGATGGCCAGCAGCAGGATGATTGCGGGTCCTTTTTTAAGCGGCATGGTCTTTCCATATTACACATATTGGAGGTAAAGCTCAAAGTGTGCGTTTCCATGGGCTTGCAAAAATCGGAGGCGAAAAGTATAGTTGATAAAGCCATGTCGCCAAAAAATTCCACGACTCCGATGATCGAGCAGTATCTCCGTATCAAAAAGGAACACCAGGATTCCCTGCTCTTTTTCCGTTTGGGAGATTTTTACGAGATGTTCTATGAGGATGCCAAGGTCGCCTCGCCTGTATTGGAAATTGCGCTGACATCCCGGCAAAAGGTGCCGATGTGCGGTGTTCCCCATCATGCCGTTGAAGTTTATCTTACAAAGTTATTGAGACATGGCTTCAAGGTGGCCATCTGCGAACAGGTAGAAGATCCCAAAAAGGCCAAAGGAGTCGTTAAAAGGGATGTCGTAAAAATTCTTACACCCGGAACCGCCATAGAACTCGAGAGGGAAGAAGAGAAAGAAAGCACTTTCGTCGCCAGCCTTTGCTTCGAGGATGAGATGTGGGGAATCGCTCTGATCGATCTCGCCTCAGGCCTGATCAAAACAGCTCAAAGTGAACGCGAGTCTCCGCTTAATCTGGCGGATGAGTTGTACAAAATTGCACCGAAGGAGGTCATCTTCCCGTCGAGTCAAGAACAGAGAGTCGAGCGAGTTTTGGGGCGGGATAGTGTTCCGGCTTTATCGAAAAGCCCTCAGGAAGACTGGGTATTTGATTTCGTGCAGGCAAAAACTCTCCTTCTCGATCATTTTCAAGTCAAATCTCTGAAAGGATTCGGCCTGTCCGATAAATCCTATGCCGTTTCAGCCGCGGGAGCGCTGTTGCACTACCTGAAAAAACTCCGGAAGGATTCCCTCTCTCTCATTCACACTATTTCCTTTATTCAAACGGGCGAGCATTTAGTATTGGATACCGCTACCATCAAAAACCTCGAGCTTGTCAAAAATTTAAGAGACGGCAGACGTACGGACTCCTTGCTCGATGTTATCGATTTCACGGTCACATCCATGGGGGGACGGCTCTTAAAATCCTGGATGCTGCAGCCCCTGAGGAATTGCATCGAAATCGATAAACGCTTAGATGCCGTGGCGGAATTCATTGACAAGACTATCGAGCGCACCGAATTGAGAGAGGCGCTCAAGGAAATTTATGATTTGGAGAGGCTCACGGGGAAAATATCTCTTGCCGTAGCTAATGCCAGGGATTTGGTCTCTCTCAAAAAATCACTGCATTCCCTGCCACGGATCGGGAATCTCTTGCAGTCCTTTTCTTCTCCGAAAATCGGAGAGGTGCGTGAGAATTGGGATAACGCGGAAGATATGGTCGGTTTGGTTGAGAACGCCGTGTTGGAGGATCCCGCTTTCCTGCTCACGGAAGGCGGGATCATAAAAGAG
>JAFGNQ010000454.1 GCA_016926925.1 Candidatus Aminicenantota bacterium | reverse complement strand
GTTAACGCGACAGAGGAGGAAATAGAACTGACGGGAACCGACCTGGAAGTCGGGCTGAAAACACACTTTCCCGCCAAGATCGAGGAGACAGGATCTATCACCATATCCGGGAAAAAACTGTTCGAGATAGTCAGGTCTTTGGCTGGAGACAAAGACGTTTTGTTTCATGAAAGTGACAGCCTCGTTATGGAAATCTCATCCGGTGACAGCCACTTCAAGGTGCTGTGTTTGCCGAAGGAAGATTATCCTCAAGTGCCTGAACCCAATTTCGCCAAGAGGATCGTTCTTCCCCTGGAAAAAATCAAGGAAATGATAGAGAGGGTGTATTTCGCCATAACTCAGGAACAGAGATATTATTTGAATGGGGCACTCATGAATATCAAGGATAAAAAGATTGAGCTGGTCAGTACAGATGGGCATAGATTGGCATACACTTCTATGAATATGGACGGCCTCTCTGTTGATAGCGAGATGAGCGGTATTATCTCAAAGAAGACGCTCAACGAGCTCAAGAAATTTGAGGATGAAACCCTGGATTTTGATCTCGATGAAAACAATCTTTTCTTCAGAGTGGCCAACCGAACTTTGATTTCACGAATCATCGAAGGGAAATTTCCCAACTATGAAGCGGTGATTCCTCAGGATAACACGAGCATGATGACGGTCGATCGGGAGGAGATGACGGATGCGATTCGAAGAGTCTCCCTCTTGTCTACGGAGAGGTCCAAAGGGGTCAAGTTCAATATAAGAAAAGGGGAGATAAGTCTTTTCTCGTCCAACCCGGAAATCGGTGAGGCGAGAGATAGAATCAAAGCGAATTACGATGGCGAGGACCTTGAAATCGGCTTCAACTCACAATACTTACTGGATTTCTTAACGACGATCAAATCGGAAATGGTCTGTTTGGAATTCAAGGACGAGAACAGTGCCGTGCTGCTCCGGCCGGAAGCTTCGGATGAAATTCAGTATTTGTATGTCCTGATGCCCATGAAAATCTAATTCTGGATTATTCATAAAAACCACTGACATTCTTTTTTTCAAGAAACTGTTATTTTCTTGTCAGTGGTTTTTACCTTCCAGACAAGCCTATCTTGCCACAAAGCCTTCGTTGTGACCCATTCGGCGTAGTTCACTACAGCCTCATGGGCCACTGCCTCGCCTTTGTGGCAACCTTGACTTGTGAATAATCCAGGTCCTGGATTATTCATAAAAACCACCGACATTCATATTTAAAAAGAGTTTTCACCTGCAGCTTTTTTGGTTATCTTCTCTATCGTGCGGGTTAGATGAGATTCGAGGTACTTAAGGAAAGTATTCATGGATGGATTGATCGACATCCCTGAATATTTTCATCTTGGATTAAACTCTTCAATTAACCCACACAAAACGGAAGAGAGCCATTTTCTTTAATCGATAAGGCGGAAAGGATAATTTTTACCGGCTTGACTCATTCTGCCGTTGGCATCGATAATGATCGCTCCGTATTCAGGGAAGAGAATTAAGATCGAATCGGGATGATCGGAGATGAAGATGGCGGTCGCTAAAGCATCACACAGGGTTGTTTCGGGGCCGACAACGGTCACGCTTTGTTTTCCTCTGGATGGGTAACCGGATTTCGGATCAAAGATGTGATGGTAGCGCACTCCTTCTTTAATGAAAAATCTCTGGTAATCCCCGGTTGTTGCAGCGCCTTTTTCCGCCAGAGAAAGAACTCCTAGGAACCCTTCTTTTCTCGGATGCTTGAGTCCGATTTGCCAGGCTTTGTTTTCCGGGTTTGCCCCCCAGCAGTAGAGATCGCCTCCTGCGTTGATGAAACCTTTGACAATACCCAAATTTTTCAAAGCCTGTGCAGCCAGATCGATTCCGTATCCTTTGGCAATTCCCCCCCAGTCGATTTCCATCTCGGGAGGCAGACGAATCCCGCCGGCGTCCAGCCCGATCCTTGTCATACCCACATGCTCCAGGGTTCGTTGAATTTCGTCCGGTGATGGGACGCGGTAGGATCGATCGTAAAACCCCCAAAGTTTCACAAGCGGGGCGATTGAAATATCGAAAACTCCATCAGAGCCGGCATGGATTTCTCGTGCCCTGCGGAATAGATAAAGGGCTTTTGGGGAGGTCAGGTCATGAGATCCTGGAGAGAAAAGGGTCTCTATCTCGGAAAAAACAGTGTGAACGGTTTCCTTGGCAGATTTGAATTGAACCGAAGTGCCGCGAACTTTTATCTCGCATACAGTATCGAAATAGACGACGGTGGATGTATGCCACGTTTCGTCGACAGAGCAGCGGGATAAGGAGAAAAGGAGGATAAGGAGAAAGACCCGACGCCTTTTAACCAATGGCTGTATCGATAGCGCGGCCTTGGATTTCCATGAGGAAATGATTGGGAGCACAGATGATACGTTCTCCTGCCAGTGAAACAGGAGGGGTAGAGATACAGATCTTGTTCCGGCAAGAGGATTCATGAATCCAAGCTCTCCGGTCGACAACTTTTATGATGAGACTTCCTTTTTTTGTCGGGATTTTTCGTGTGGTGCTTTCACTGAGTGGAAGCTGCAGAATATTTTGTCCGTTCCTATAAAGTACGGCGGCTTCCCCGCTTTCCCCCAGAGGATGACGGCCTATAAAGGAGGCGACGGTCAGCAGAGTGGCGGGTCTGATGTTTAATAACGATTGCCAGGGCGGACGGTATTTCCAAGAACGGATGTCTTCAATTCGTCCGTCTTTGACGAAAGTGATGGAGGGAAGAGTTTTCTGCTCAAGGCGATGGAAAGAGAAGGCTACCTGTGCCTGCTCGAACCGGGCTGTGTGTGACCATCCTTGGGCTTTCAAAGCCCGGATCAACTCCTTTGATTTGGGATCCTGATTGAGGCAGGTGAAAGACTTCGCCTCTTGCCCGAAAGATCTCTGGTAATGCTCGAATAGGGGAGGGATGTCAACCTGAGGCCGATCCGAGATCAAATGAATCTCTCCGTGTTTTGAATCCACCGGTGAGGCCGGCAACTGGGATGCCGACAAGGGGGCGGCCAGTAGTGATTGAAGGAATTCCCGTCTATGCATGACATTCTCCTTTTTGCGTGATGGCAGTGATTACCGGATAGAGGTTTTCTCTCTTTTTATGCCGGAAATAATGGAACAGCCAGCTCCCCGCCAGAAGGATACCGAACAAAACGCCCAGAGAACCGGACAGAGAAGAGGCAAGCGAAGTCCAGGTGGAGATCAGGTAACCGGCTCCCAGCCCGAGAAGGCAGCCTGCGAGCAAGATGCCGAATAGATGAATCAAGGCTTTTGAGTAATCGATATCTTTTATTTCGATCAAGACCATATCACCCGGACGTGCCTGGAGAGGGTTTTTGGCGGATAAGATACCTTCGGATCGCGTGTTCTTGATGCAAAGACTGTGGGCAGGACATTCGGCGCAGGCATCCAGGCAGTTGACCTGAACTTGCGCAAAATCTTTTTCCGCGGTTAGAACCGTTCCCTTATCCTTCATTGGCCTTATGGATACGACCGATGGCACCGGTCGGGCATTTTTCTAAATCGGGCATTTTTTCAGGTGGGATTTTCTTGAAGTCCGTGATTTTGGCGAGATAATTTTCGATCTCTATGGCTTCCGGACATGCCCTGGAGCAAATGCCGCAGGCGATACAGGCATTTTTGCAGGCTTTTTTTGCCGCCGGCCCCCTGTCTTCTGAACGGCAGAAGACGAGGACCTCCTGGGCTAAGGGGTGGAGCTGGAAGAGGTTTCTGGGACATGCATCCACGCATTTCCCGCAGGCGGTACAGTTGTCTTCACGAACGACGGGAAGACCGTCCCCTCCCATGTAAAGTGCGTCGAACTGGCAGGCCAGCACGCAATCACCATACCCCAGGCATCCGAAAGAGCACTGTTTGTTTCCTCCCACCAGATGGGAGGCTTCACACGTGGGTATGCCGAGATACGTTCCGCGAGAAAGGGCCGCCTCATGGGTTCCCCGGCAGTGGAGGCGGGCGACTTTTGGGATGAGCTCGCCCGCATCGACTCCCAGAATCGCAGCCACTTTTTTGGCGGTTTCCTCCCCGCCGACCGGGCAGCCGTTGACCGGTGCTTTTCCCGCGACAACCCCTTCAGCGAAAGCGCGGCAGCCGGAAAAACCGCATGCCCCACAGTTCGCCTGGGGCAGGGATTCGTTCACTTCCGTGATTTTGGGATTTTCTTCGACTTTGAGCTTTTTATAGGCGAAGACGAGGCCGACCGAAAAGAAAAATCCCAGTGCGGCCATGGTCAATACCGGAACGAAAATTTCAGTCACTTTATCATTCCTAAAAAGCCGTTGAAGGCCAAAGCCATAATCCCGGCGACGATCAGGGCAATGCCCGCGCCCCTCAACGGTTTCGGTACGTCCGCAAGATCCAGCTGTTCTCTTATCCCCGCCATGAGAACGATGGCCAGCGT
>JAFGNQ010000453.1 GCA_016926925.1 Candidatus Aminicenantota bacterium | reverse complement strand
GGAATAGATATCGGGGGAAAGAACGAAGATTCGGATCAGACAGACTTTGACAGATACGCTGACGACGTAACAACCATGAACGGATTTAATGCGGAAACAGGTTTCCAATACAAATTCCCTTCAAATCACCTGGGAATTGTATTCGGAGCCAGATATCAAAACTTCACCATGTCAACTTCGGCCGGTGAATTTCCTTACAGCTTCAAAAAATTCGAGAACTATGGGGCTTTTGTGGGACTTGGGATGACTTTTTGAGAGGAGAAAACCGTGTCGCTGTGTGAAGAAGACCGAAGTTTCGTTGAGAGATACAACGCCAAAGCAGGCGAAGAGCAGACAATATTTCTTAGGGCAAATCTAACCGAGATCCTGGACCCGGAAAACCAAGAGACGGTCAAGAGAAAATGGGAATACGTGAACAGCTTCAAATTCAAGGCTGTTGGTCGCATTGTCTATCGAAAAAAAGAATTCTTCTACTGGCAAGCCTGGCACGAGATCATAAAAAAGGCTAAAGACATTTATGATGACAGCCGCATGGTCAAAAGCGATCGCGGCGAGACCTTGGAGGAGAAACAGTTCAAAAAGACGATGGAGGATTTAGCCACCAAAAGAGAAATAGCTGAAGAAGAAGTCGAAATTAGTGAAATGTGGGCAGGTCATGAAAATCAGTGGAGAGAAAAAGGACGTGAATCCGGGCAAAAAGCAAAGGCAGGAACCCTTAACGAATTAGAGAGACAAAAACTTGATATTTTTCAGCGATACGAAAGGAAAAAGAAGGCAATAGAAAAGATTCAAGATCCGGATGAAAAGGAAAGGCAATTTTGCGAGCTGGAGGATTGGAAAGAAACAGAGCTACAAAAAATCGACAAGGAAGAGGGGAAATATAAAGCATGACCCTCGTAAAAAGAGGCTGGAACGCATACTTAGAGGCTTACGCCCAGGAAACCCGCCTGAAAAAAAACGATATCTTCTTAGGAATGGAAGTAAAAAAGCGAGACCCGGTTTACTTACCAGAGGA
Organism: Candidatus Aminicenantota bacterium; assembly: GCA_016926925.1. The sequence goes on along the minus strand of JAFGNQ010000453.1, from coordinate 7,177 downwards.
CGTGCGGAAAACGCACATGCACGTAATCGGATCGACCGGATCAGGGAAAAGCAAATTCCTCGAATATTTGATACGAGAGGATATAAAAAGAGGGCATGGGATTTGTGTTATAGATCCGCACGGCGACCTTTATAAATCGATCATTCGATTTTGCGCCGATCATAAACTTTATGACAGGGTAATTCCTTTTAATCCGGCTGATCTGGAGTATTGCGTCGGATTCAACCCAGTCCGAAGACCAGCAAAGGAAAGGGCTTACCAGGTCGGCAGGCTGGTTGAAGCCTGTCTAAGGGCATGGAAACAAGACTCGGCCCTTGATATGCCTAGACTAAGTCGTTGGCTAAATAGAATTTTTGCGGCTCTAGTCGAACTTGATTATACTTTTGCCGAAGCAAGATTTTTCACTCCAATGACGAAAAGCGAACTTAGAAAACAGCTTGCCCTGCAAATCAAAGACGAAGTAGTCCGCGATGAATTTCTTTGGCTCGAAAATATGAAGGGATTGACCGACAAGGCGATTTCGGAACAATTAGAAAGCGCGAATAATAGAATAGACTCTTTTATAAACAGTCAGATAATGCGGACGATATTTGGACAACAAAAAAACACGTTAAACATCAAACAGATAATGGACGAAGGAAAGATTCTTTTGGTCAACTTAGCAGAGCAAAACACTATCTCAGGAGTTCAGGCCGACCTTATTGGAATATTGCTTGTAAACGAATTCTTAGCAGCCGCGCGAAGCCGAGAATCTATTCCCGAGGAAGATCGAAGACCTTTTTACCTCTACATAGATGAATTTGCCCGGTTCGTAACCGAGGACATTGGGAAAATACTGGATGAGACGAGAAAATACAGACTCCACCTAATCCTGGCCCACCAGACACTTGCCCAGGTCAGAGAGGAGAGCGAGAAAGTTCTAAACTCGATCAAATCAAGCGCGAAAGTGAAGGTTGTATTCGGAGGTGGAGGAGCTAGCGAGGTAAAAGAAATCGCCGAAGATTTATTTTTCTGCAAGTTTAATCCGGATCAAATCAAGTTAATGTTGGAGAGTGTATATTTTGAGCCGCATGAAGTGACGAGAATTATCAAGGGTCACAGCGTCACCAGAGGAGAGGGAAGCTCTGTCAGCAACTCCGTCAGCCGTTCCGTTGGCCGCTCTTCATCTCACACCAGCACCAGGGGATCAGGAAGCACGGTTGGAGGTTCTGCGGGTAGCACGGCAGGATTTTCTTCCGGAAGCTCAAATGGATCCAGCTCATCAATAAACTACATGCCAGGCGCGGACGGCGGGGCGTCAATATCCGAAGGATCATCCAGAAATGACAGTTCCGGATCCAGTCATTCTATAAGCTCCGGGTCAAGCTGGTCTCATAGCGAAAGTTCTTCCGAAAGCAGTAGCTCCGGTTACAGCGAAACTGAGACGGCAGGATCAAGTGTGACGAAAAGCGAAAGCACTGCAGAAGGACAAAGCGAGTCAGTCGTCCCGTGGTATGAATATCTTGAAAGGAAACAGGTTTCATCGGTGCAGTTCCGAAACATCGAGGAGCAGATATACATAGCCGCCGCCGTGGTGAAAGGGCAAGAAACTCGGAGCGCGGTCGTAAAAATTTCAGAGCAGGATGTCCGGAATATTAAAGTCCCATTCGTTCACGACCCACGAGCCGGAAAGCATTCAGAGCAATATTTCATAAAACGAGCCTATAAGGCGCACAGTATAGCCACCATGGAACAAGCGCAGAAAGAGATAGAGGAAAGGCAAGAAAAAATAAAAAGTCTCGACCACAAACAAAGAATCAAATCCCTTCCGGAAGAGCCCAAGAGCTTTAAAGGCCCGACCGGAAAACTTCCTTCTTAGCCAGTTAAAGAAAAAAACATGAACAACCCCATCCAACCTTCTCAAACAAAAGAAAGAAAGCCAAGATTACCGCGCTATCGCCGGGCAATAAAATCTCAAATCCCCCAAATGCTTATCCAGGGTCGCGACATCGAGATCCTGAAAACGATCTGGGAATATCGATACCTTACATCGGAACATTTCCTTTACCTGATAAAAGGATCGAGGCAGAAAATCTACCAACGCCTACAGAAGCTGTTTCATAACCGCTACCTGCACAGGCTTCATTTTCCAATCCGGCTAGATACCGGCGGAAGCTCGCCTGCTATTTATGTCCTGGATCATCTTGGAGCGGATCTTTTAGTTGAACATACCGGCTTGCCCGTCGAGAAGGTCAAGTGGACAAATAGCATAAAGACAGTCGAGTCCCGGTATCTCAAACACGCCCTGATGATTTCAAACTTCAGAGCTGTCCTTTCTTTGGCAATACAAAAACACCCAAACTTGAGATTAGTCTGGAGTCAGGGAAAAGCGATAAAGGATAAGGTGTTGGGTGATCAAAAAGGTGATAAAAGAGAGAATATTGCCATTATTCCAGACGCCTATTTCAAGATAATCGACATCAAGAAGCTCGGAGGAGAAGAGGCAGATCATTTCTTTTTGGAATGCGACAGGGCAACGGCACCGAGCAAGAGATTTCAAAAGCGAATGAGAGGCTATTGGATTTATTGGGGCAGAGGAAGGGGAAAGTTCAGTGAAAAATATGGAAGCCCGCATTTCCGGATTTTAACAGTGACTACAAGTGAAAAAAGAACCAAGACATTACTTAAGGCAACCCAAAAAGCAGACGACAGCCAAACAGGCTCAAGACTTTATTTGTTCACAGAAGAGATGAAGTATTCTTTGAATGAACCAGAAAAACTACTAGGAGAAATCTGGAGAACTGCAAGAACTCCAGGTAAGATAGAAGGCATGCTTTCTTAAAGGAGGTTTCTATGGGAAAGATCGGACGCACAGTTTCAAAACGACCAGATGGACCTTGGGCGAACAAAAAAGATGGCGCAATCAAAGCCTCAAGCCTTCATGGCACACAGAAGGAAGCGGAGAAGGCGGCCAAGGAAATGCTCACGCATTCTGGAGGCGGAGAACTGAAGGTGAAGGGGGTTGATGGAAAAATCCGAAGCAAAGACACAATCCCGCCAGCCAAAGATCCAAACCCACCTAAAGACAAAGAACATTGACGGTGGCAACATGGCTGACAGTCTTGATCAGAAACGGTTGGAGTGTTGGGATATAGCTGTTCATGCTTTTGGTACTGCACGGATATTTGAGGAAAGGGCCAAAAAACTAAAGATTAATCTGAAATGGATAACATTTTTCGGGATCGGCGTCCCAATGTCTGTTGGTGGTGTCTTAATGGCATTCGGGTTGAATAGCGCCTATCTTCCTATAGCAATGACAACCGCGAGTGTATTAGGGGTTTTTCAATTAATTTTTTCCCTTTGGTCTCTTGTCTCAAGATGGGAAGATAACTTGAGCTATTCCCTCGAATCCGGCTCATTAAATCATAGAATTTCAAGAAATTTTAAGTCACTAGCCATCGATCCGCCAAGTAATCAAGAGGTTTTTCGGATGAGATTTGAAATTCTATCTGTTGAAGAAGCCAACCGAAATGATCTTGACAATAAGCAAGGAATAACAGAGAAAGAAAGAAGAATGGGGATGAGAGCCGCTTTACGAGAGTTTAAGCGTCCTTGCGCAGGATGTAAGGAAATACCAACGTCGATGAAGGCGACAGATTGTAATATTTGTGGAAATTTCTAAACCCAAAAGGAGGACCGAAAATGACAAGCAACGTTAAGAAAGTTTTGAAGGGATACCTACGACTCACAGAATCAGAGAGAACTGAGTTGCTCCAAGAAATAGAAAAACACAGACAAGCAACATTTAGTGAGCGGACTATTATAGAAAAGGGGATAAGTGATGCGGTAAGCTTGGGGCCTTTGAGTAGTGGAGCGTGCCCTTGCTGTGGAAGGTAAGAAGATTCCAAATATGATAAGCGATGAGGAGGCTTTGATAATCAAGCATTTGGAGCAAGCTGCCTGTGAATATGGAGTGGTGATGGATTTGCTTTCCGTCATCGAGAGACTTCAGTCTGGAGAAAAAATATCAGAAGAAGACAAAAGGCTTTTTGAGATAGCTTCGCTTGCAGCACCACTGGCGCGATACGAACGAAAAGATAACGGGAAGGATCAAGAGTAAAGAGTCAAATGTTTTTGTAATATCATGATCTTTGATGGCACAAGAAAATAATGAAGTAATTGCCTGGCAGCTTGTTTCTAAAACATTTGTTAAATCACCACCAAAATGATAAGCTGGAAACCTAGATGAATCGGGACTTCTTGAATCCCGATTTTGAAAGGGTTTTATCACCACCATGAGCGGAACGACAAAAGAAAATTTCCCGATTGCCATTTACGCCCGGGTTTCGACCGACCACCAAGACACGGAAAACCAACTTTCCGAACTCCGGGATTTTGTTGACCGGAGCGGGTGGCAAACTTTCAAAGAATACGTAGATAGCGGCTATAGCGGCAAAGACACCAAGCGGCCAGCATTCAGCGAGATGATGGAACATGCTAAGGAAAAAAGATTCCGGGCAGTCCTGGTCTGGAAACTAGACCGGCTTTCCCGATCCCTCAAAGACTTAGTCTTGACGATCGAGGAGCTTGGTAGCCTAGGAATCGACTTCGTAAGCTACAGCAACCACATCGACACCACCACACCGGCAGGAAAACTTCTTTTCCAAGTCATGGGCGCAGTGGCAGAATTTGAACGCGAGATAATCAGAGAAAGAGTCAAACTCGGCCTAAGAAACGCAATAAAAAAAGGGAAAAGACTAGGCCGACCATGTGTAAATCCAAAATTGATTGAAGAGGCTAGGCAGCTCAGAAAGAGCGGAATGTCCTTCCGGAATATTTCTGCTAAGCTCGGAGTGGATCACTCGACGCTAGTGAAGAGAATTAAAGCTATCTAAGGAGAATCAGGGGACTTTAACCGATGATAAATATTATGAACACGAACAATCCATTACTTGAGGAAGATAATGTAGATGCCGATAAATATCTGTCTGCATGGAAAACTCGAATATTACAGGACAGTGAGAAATTGTTTGTGCGAGATTTCCTCTTCCCATTATTAGGAGACAACATAAAACATGTAATCCCGCAATATCCCTTTATTGATTCTTCTGGGCACTCACGAAGAATCGATTTTGCCATAATTCAAGGTGGACAAAAAATAGCACTGGAAGTAAACGGCGAAACCTATCACTCCGAAGGGATAATAGCCAATGATGTTTTTGATGATAATCTTTATCGTCAAAATGAGATTATAATTAACGGCTGGAATCTAGCAAGATTCTCCTATAGTCAGCTGCAAGATTCTCAATGGAGAAAAGTTGTAAAAGAGACTTTGCGCAGAATAATTTACAATACTGTTCCCGAACTGATTGGAGAGTCTTCCATTCAACCCCATTTCCTACAAACAAAGGCTATGGAGGCACTCGGATATTATCGATCAATGGGGTGGAAGAAGGGTGTCGTTGTACTTCCAACAGGAACAGGTAAGACGTTTCTATCTGCATTTTTCTCAAAACAGTTCAGTGGCAAGACACTTTTCATAGTGCACCGGCTTGATATTCTTTCCCAAGCCCGAGACGCCTTTGGAAATGTAAGGCCTACCTCCTCTTTTGGTGTGCTCACAGGGGAAGTCCAAGAAAATGTGAGCACTTGCGATGTTCTATTTGCATCGAAAGACACCCTGCGTAACCCAGATATTTTAAGTCGATTCAAGCCAAATTACTTTGACTACGTGATAGTTGACGAGGTGCACCATGGCCAGGCACCTAGCTACCGAGGAATTTTGTCGTATTTTTCACCAAAGTTTTTACTCGGGATGACCGGCACCCCGGATAGAACTGATCGAAAGGATATTTTTGAGCTTTTTGATTATCAAAAAGTAATTGAGTATACAGTAAATGAGGCTATAGATGACGGTTTTCTTGTTCCATATTGCTATTATGGACTTAAGGACGATATTGATTACAGCAAGATTCGCTACAACGGGAAAAAATACAATGTTCAAGACCTCGATAAATATTTAATAATTGAAAAAAGAAATGCCGCTGTCCTTGAGGAATACTTGGAAAAAGCAAAAGGAAACAAAGCGATAGGATTCTGTTGTTCTGTAAAACACGCCGAAAGGATGGCAGAATATTTTAATAATCATGGCATCTCTTCCGTTGCTATTACTTCAGAATCATCCAACAGGAACGACCTAATAAAGAATTTTAGGAATAATCAATATTTTGTCGCCTTTACAGTCGATCTTTTTAATGAAGGAATGGATTTCCCTAATGTTCAGGTATTGCTTTTTTTAAGACCAACAGAATCTAAAACGGTTTTTCTTCAACAACTTGGTCGAGGTCTGAGGCTTTGTACCGGAAAAGATAAGGTTACCGTTCTTGATTTCATCGGGAACTACAAGAAAGCAAGCATGATCCGAGCTATTCTAGCCAAGGGAAAAGAAGCGAAACGTAAGCAGGGGACAGGGGCTATAGAAAAATTTATATACAAATATAATCCCAAATGCGAAGTCCACTTTGATGCTGAAGTAGAAGAAATCCTTGATGCTCAAGATCAAAGAGAACGAGAGATCACAAAAGAGGATTTGCTCGATGCATACTATGAAGTTGCTGAATCGCTTGGATGCAAGCCGTCTCAGGAGGACGTAAATACCAAAGGGAAATATAAAGTTTCAAAATACTTACAAATATTCGGCTCGTGGGTTAAGTTCCTTAGACAAGTCGGAGAATATACAGAAGCAAGCTATCACTATCCACAAGGGGTTCACCTGGGTCATATTCTTTACGCCCTTGATGTTTTTGGAAAAGGAACTCTCAAAGATACACATTTCGACAACCGATATGTTCGGCTGCGCGGCGACCTAGGTAAGGGGAAGCTCGGAACTTTCCAGAGACAAACAAAATACAAGCTTCAGGGCTTGATGGAATTAGGAATTATATTCGATGATCGTGATGTAGATGCAAAAGAAAATCCGAAACTTATGTTAACACCAGACGGAAAAAAGCTGTTTGGAATTTTAAAGCCAGTTTTATCTCAATCAAATGTGAGGTTTAAGGAAAAAGCGGATCGTCAAGGTGTTCCAAGCTGGGAAATGGAGAAGAATCCTTTCGATTTTAACAAAATGATACTTGATGTTATAAGTAAAGATTCAAAAGACTATGAATTTACACGTCATTTCTTTCTTAACATGCAT
>JAFGNQ010000452.1 GCA_016926925.1 Candidatus Aminicenantota bacterium | reverse complement strand
GCATAAAGTTCATCTCGATGTGAAATGCAAGCTCCAATACAGATATCGTAATCTATCAGAACAAAAATCGTATAATGACAATAAATTATGGCCGTTAAAAAGCCAACGCATTTATTCGGAAGCAGTGTTTCGCGCCGGGAGTTTCTCCATAAATCCCTGGCAAGGGGTGCTGCCGTCGCCCTGGGCGGCTGGGCATGTTCCGGAAAAAAGATGCCTTCGTCGGACGCACATCCCAACCTGCTCGTCGTGGTAACCGACCAGATGAGCGGACAGGTGTTGGGCTTTTCAGACAGGAATCTCGCCTTCACTCCGAATCTTGCTCGCTTTGCCCGTCAAAGCGTCGTTTTCTCTCAAGCCGTCAGCAATTACCCGTTGTGCAGCCCTTCGCGGGGAATGCTCATGACCGGAAAATATCCTCATTCCCACCATGTGCTGAATAACTGTCACAGCGGGAGTGCAAAGTACGGATATGAGCTCGGGATCTCGGAGAGATGCTGGTCCGACGTCCTCAAGGACAACGGCTACAGCCTCGGTTACATCGGTAAGTGGCATCTGGAGTCGCCCAAAAAGCCCTATGTGGACAGTCCCGAAAAGAGCGGCGGTCTCATCTGGAACGAATGGTGCCCGCCAGGGAGACGACACGGGTTTGACTTTTGGTACGCCAACAATACGAGCCTCCACCATCTAACTCCCGTGTATTGGGCAACAGACACCCCCCGGGACAAAGCATTCACGATTCATGAATGGGGCCCCATCCATGAGGCCGATCTTGCAGTCCGGTATGTCCACAATGAGGACGGAAGATTCCGCGATTCCAAAAAACCCTGGGCTCTGGTCGTTTCCATGAATCCCCCGCATCCCCCCTACGGGGAGGTTCCGCAGAGATATGTGGAGATGTACGGTGACAAGGATCTGGAGGAGCTGTGCCAACGTCCCAACATACCGCCGGCAGATCAAAAATGGGGAAAGTTTTACCGCAAACACATAAAAAATTATTTGGCCGCGATATCCGGAGTCGATGAACAGTTCGGCCGGATTTTAGAGGCCCTGAGGACAGCCGGCACCGAGACGGAGACCATTGTCGTCTTTCTTTCCGATCACGGCAACTGTCTTGGCATTCACAACCAGGGCTCGAAAAACAACCATTACGAGGAAGCCATGCGCATCCCTCTTCTGATCCGCTGGCCTGACAAGATATCTGCAGGGCAGGATGATTCGCTGATCTCCATGCCCGATATCTGCCCGTCGTTGCTTGATTTGATGGGTTTCAAGGAAGATGTTCCGGACGAGGTCGAGGGTGCCAGCTTTGCCCCTCTTCTCCGGGGGGGCGGGTATAAACGCCCGACGTCCCAACTCTATTTACGAGTCCCTTTGGGCAAACCTTCATGGGGGCGCCGGGGCGTGAGAACGCATACGCACACTCTGGTCATCAGCAAAATGCCGGACAGTCCGAAGGCAACCATGCTGCACGACAATGTCAACGATCCTTATCAACTCGTGAACAGCGCCGAGGCACAACCGGATCTTGTAAGACGCCTGGTGGAAGAAGAGCTGAATCCCTGGCTTGATAAGACCGGAGATCCCTGGTTGAACAATCCTTGACCGAAACCGAACCGTACGCCGGGAGACGTATCACCGCGGTGTGAGACTGCTTAGTTTGGGGGATTCTCGGCCCAGCGCACGGGAAAACGAATCTCCGAAGTGAGGCAATCGAGGCCGGCACCATCTTGAATGGTGGTTACGCCGTGAGTTACAAACCCATCGATGACGACGACTTGAAATCCAGCGCTTCGATAGGCTTTAACGGCCGCCTCATCCAGCTGGGGGAAACCGAATTCCGGTATGTATACTTTTTTCACATTTTCATAGACTTCGGTCAGTATATTGGAATAGTTGAAACTCATGCCCAAGACATCACCGAAAAAGCCTTTGGATACGAGACCGTTGGGAAGATACGGAATTCTGACCACTCTATACCCGAGATTTTCCATCCGCTGCGCCGCCTTATCCAGCGCATCCGAAGCTTTGCCTGCCGCCTCCAGACATTTATCAAGAAGCCTGTTTTTTTCCCACTGAAACCTTTGTGCGATCTGTTCAGCAGTCACCGGGATGCCGCAGGCCGTGAAACCCTCTTTTGTGAGAACTCCGGGCAGGGCTCTCTCTACCTGCCTCCTCTCTTCGGGAGTCATCCCTTCCACCACCTGAGCCCCCAATTTGCTGTCAGCGATGAAAATAACTCTTTTTCCCTCCTCATCTTTATAGCCTAATCCCAAGTAGACATCCGTATGGTAGGCGGCCTGAGCCCCTGTGTGCCAGACGTTTTTTCTCTCGAAGGGAAATTCTCCCTTTTCCAGTCGGGCAAAAAAGTCTTCCATACCGGGAATGACCAGATTCCGGTCCGGCGCCAAAACCTTATGGATAAAACGGCAATAGGCTTCGAATCTGGCCTTGAAAAGAGGGACGTCTTCGGGTTTGAGCTCTTTGGCCTCCATATAAAGATTCTCCTCCGGTTCAGACAAAAAGCTTCCCCTTGAAGGGAGGGATATGCCCAGCATGGTGTCCATACCTATGATCATCTCCTCGGATGTCGTCCTTATGTTCCCGCCCCCGCGGTGAATGACACCTGCCAGTGATTTGGCATTCGCGAAGATATCGTCGAAGTTGACGATGGGAAAAGGCTTTTCTCCAAATCCGACATCCAGAAAAGTGAGGTTGTGCTCCCCATCGGCCAGTATCAGATACGCATCGCGGGACCAGGGATAGAATTCGTTTGTTTCGACATCGACTGTCAAAAATTTTACCCGGGGTGTTCCGTCGGGAAGTTTCTTCACAGCATAAGGCTGTAAAATCTCCCTGGCCTTATTCGCTCTGGTATCCTTGCCCAAAACAACCACAAAGGCTACGTCCTCGCTCATTTTATCCATCAGATCCCGAAAATAGACTGTCATGTCATGCCAGAAAGTTCCCCAGCTTCCATCCCCGTAATGGAGGATGACGACGTGGATTTTTCCCTCAACGTTGGAAACCAATCCTTGGCCCCAGGATGGCAAAATCGAGATAAGACTAAAAAAGATGAACCCAAGTCCCAAGAAAAAACACAATTTATGACGCATTCTCCGCTGCCGATTCATGGTTTGTCTCCTCCCTCCAATAACTTTTTCTTAAAATTATTTATATATCCATAAAAAATCAATCCGCCCTTGAGGCGTGTCAGTTTCGACCAGCATCCGGAGCTTACAGGAGGCGTGTCACCCGGAAGGACATTTCGGCCTAGTTCAGCCGGGATTTCGAGGTCCTAAAGCTCGTTGAGCAGTGGGGGGTGTCGGCCGCGCTCATGGAACGTGGTTCTTATCTTTTGTAAGACAAAGATTCGAACTTCGCTTTTTTCTTGGTGTCCCAATCGATCTCCCCTAAGATGATGATTATTCGTGAAACACCTTCTATGGGCTCGTTGAAACTCAGTTCAAAATGAGAATATGTTTCCACATCACTCGAAGTAACAGGAAGGGATATCGTGGTTTCTATGATTCCGCGCGCCTTGAAAATGGGAGAAGAGGGAGATCTCAGAATATCTATGGAGCATTTCACGTTGTCGTCTATGACAACTTTATCCTTGTAGAGCTTACACTTGAGATTATGCAGTTTTATTAAAAGGCTGGTCTTGTTTTTCACAAAGGTGACTCTATTCCTGCTCAGTACAGCGAAAGTTGTTGCATCATCGACGCGAGTGCCTTAATATCATCAAACTCCTATCAACATGTCAAGTATCTTTATTTTATAATTTTTTTCGCGCCTGGAAACGGAAATGCAGCGGATCAAAACGCGATGAAAAGGAGATTCGCAATCTCATGCTTCAATCAAATTGTATTTTATTTTGTGCAGGTTGTCTTTTCAGGATAGCCGGCGAATCGTGCTATAACTTCATCCACAGTGCTGCCTAGCGAAGTGAAAAAGCTCTCAAAGCCTTTGCCCAGGGCTTCGACGGCTGTTTTCAGAGCTTCTCGATTTTTATCCGTACTGTAGTCGGAGAAATCTTTTTCGACATTTCCCTCGAGGCCGGTATGGTAGTCGAGCATCTTGACCGGCGATGTGCAGGATAGATCGAAACTCTTGAGATCCAGTTCCTTTATGGAATTAGAAGCCCTGCTCCGGAAGTAGGCTTCGAGGTTCTTCAGATCGCAGACCAGCGACCATTGGGTTCCGCCCCGGTCGAACTGTTTGAGGATCTTGAATCCGTAATCCACGGCATCCTCTTTGTCCGGATCAAAATCGCGGATCATTTGCGCGCCGTGAATGAAGCGCTGCTGCTCGCTGCTCCGGAGATCTATCTCCTCATCTCCGCCAAAGCCTTCGTATCTCTCGATGTTTGCGACCTCCTCCTCATACTTGGTGTTGCAGAGCACTGGAAAAGGAAGATTCTTTCCCTTGAAGACCTTAATCTCTCCATCCAAAAACTCGATGACAGCGCTGTTTCCCATTCTGTCGGCCGTGAAAAAATGCCAGGTCCAGCCGTCGATCGTGAGGTCATGAACGCTTTGGGCCACCTGGTCCACTGTCTCGAAACTGTCCAGCACATACTGCATCCAGAGCATCATGAACAGCAGCGGCTTGGATTCATCCTCGGGAAATCGGGTTCCGTCCAGGGTCATCTCCTCGATGAAAAGACCCGCTTCATTCATCCCCCCGTCGGTGAAGTCACGGCAGAAGGGGTTGAAGGTGACCGATCCATACTTGGATACCCATTCGAGGGGAGGGTTGGGCGCAGGTTTGCCGGAGAGGAGTTCCTTAAAGGAAACGGCTGTTTTCCGAACGCCCCGCTTGTTGATGAAGACAGTCCCTGGAACATGATCCCTCGCGCCCAGATTATGACCGACGATCAGAACATCCCCTTTTTTCAGAGTGAATGTCTGGCAGGGAAAGAGAAAGGATGCGACACAGAGCAGAATAAGCCCTGATAGAGTGAGATAAAATAAATGTTTCATCTGCATGATATTTCAACCTTTCAACTCAGCTGAGTTCGGCCTTCGCTTTTATAGACGCATTCGCCCGGCAAAAAGTTTATCGCGGCATGAATGCCTCAGATTTTTATTGACATGGTTAGCCGGGTGAGATTTAATTATTACACCAAAAGGGATTTTTTCAAATTAAGGGAGGGTTTGAAAATGAGAAAGACAAGGTTACTTTTGGGATTGGTCTTTTTTCTTTTATTAGCTGCGGCCGCATTCAATCAGGAAATCACCGAGAAGGAATTCGAAACGGCCATGACGACAGTCAAACAAAAAGCCTTCTCTGTACCCCCCTGTGCATTGAAACCACCCTACTCCGATCAATTTCAACCCGGAAGCTTTCGTACGACATTTGTCGAAGCCGTTTTCAACGATTCGGGTTCCTACGATCCTGTCATGTATGCTCCTGTTCATCTTCCGCAGGGAGCGGTAGTCAAGTCCATATATGCCGCCTGCGTGGATAATGATGACGGCAAATATCTGCGTCTCTCCTTGATACGCAGAGATGTCAAAGAAAGCACGGCTGCATATATGGCGATTCTGACCACTTCCGGATTGGCTTCCTCTTGGAAGCAAAGAGTTTTGAAAAACACCTTCATCTCTTATTCGCTAATCAATAACTACTTCACCTATTTTCTGGAGGTCAACTTCAGCTTCAATCATGGGAGCAATGATCTTTCCTTTCTCGGGTTTTGGATCGTCTACGAGTAATCGGGAAGGAAACAATGAAGTAAATCAGGTTTATCGCTGGGATAGCCAACTGGGGAAAATCTGGCGGGGCCGACGAGACTCGAACTCGCGACCTCTGGCGTGACAGGCCAG
>JAFGNQ010000451.1 GCA_016926925.1 Candidatus Aminicenantota bacterium | reverse complement strand
TTGGCAATAGCCGTCAAGGTGTCCCCTCCGTACTGTTTCTCTACAGTGACATAGACGGATTCCTTCCCGTTGTGGCTGCCTGCTTCTCTGCGGAATTTGGTGCCGATGCGCACATCGGCCACATCTTTTACGAAGACGGGGACATTGTTCCGGGATGTGATGACCGTGTTTCGGATGTGATCGAGGCTTTCGATCCGGCCCTCGCCCTTGATCAGTGATTCCTGTGAGCCCTTGACAATGACCCCTCCCGAGAAATTCCGGTTGCTGTTTTCGATGGCATCCTTGACTTCATTGATGGTGATGTCATAGTTATTGAGCATCTCGGGTTTGAGGAAGACCTGGAACTGCTTGATGAACCCGCCCAGATTGATGACAAAGGAAACGCCTTCGACACCCTGCAAACGGTAACGGATGGTCCAGTCGGCAATCGAGCGAAGTTCCATCGGGTCCGTTTCCTCGCCGATGACGGCGAATTCGAATATTTCTCCCATTCTCGAGGAGACGGGGCCGAGAATCGGCTGTGTGGTCCCCAGAGGGAGCCGTCCGGCGATGAGCTCCAGTTTGCTGGAAACAATTTGCCTCGCCTTATATATGTCCATTCCCCACTCAAACTCAACGGTCACCACGGAATCTCCGGTTGTGGATTCCGACCGGACACGAGTGACAAGGGGAGCTCCGTTGAGAAGGCTTTCAAGAGGAAACGAAATCAACCGTTCGATGTCTTCCGCCGCCATCCCCGGGTTTTCCGTTATGATTTTGACCAAGGGGGCGTTAAGGTCGGGATAAATATCTTTGGGCATCCGGGTGTAGACGATGACCCCCCAAATGGAAACGATGAGAACGAGCAAAATGGTCAACAGCCTGTGCTTGAGTGAATACTCGATCAATTTATCTATCATCGGGATTTCTCCAGTGCCTTTTGGGATTCATGAAAACGCATTGTCCCGCACATCAATGGACGTGCCCTTTTTTGAGTATCTCGTCATAGAGCTTGGACTTGAGCTGGAAATTTCCCTTGGTCACCACTTCATCTCCTTCGACGATGCCGCGCAGGATTTCCACCAGAGAGTCTTCCCTGGCACCCAGTTCTACGAGTTGGGGATAGAACGCATCCGCTTTTTTGAGGAAAACAATAGTGTCGCCTCCTTCATCCAGGATGGCCTCTTTCGGCAGGACGAGAGCGTTGCTCTGATGATTCAGCAGGATCTGGATGTCGGCGAACATACCCGGCTTGAGTTTGAATTTATCATTGATCGCTTCGGACCGGACGGTTATGGTGCGTGTTTCTTCGTTCAATACGTCGCTGATGAAACTGATTTCGGCATTGAATTTTTCGCCCGGAAAAGCGGGTACTGTCACTTCCACTCCCTGTCCGTCGTGGATCTTGGATATGTCTTTCTCGTATATTTGAGCATCGATACAGAGAATGGTCGGGTCCATGATGGTCAGGATTTCTGTGCCCTGGTCGATCATGGCTCCGAGAACGGCATTGTTGATGGTGATTTTACCGCTGAGGGGTGCATAGAGAGTGATGATGGGGTTGATTTGATGCGTCTCCGATATGGACTTGACTTGTTCCTCGTTGAATCCAAGGACATGAAGTTTCTTTTCTGCGGCGTTGACGGTGGCCTCGGCGACTTTGTATTCCGACTCTGTCGATAAAAAGTCTTTTTGAGAACCGACGCCTCTATCGAACAGCCGTTTCTGCCTTTCATAATTAACTTTGGCGAGTTCGTAATCAGCCTGGGCCTTGTAGAATTCGGATTTGGCTGAACCGACCTCTTCGCTCTGCAGCGTGACTACTGGCTGTCCCTTCTTGACCCAGTCGCCGATACGGGCGTGGATCTCTGCAATGCGTGCGGGGAAGGCGTAGCTGACGATGGCTTTCCGGTAAGGGTGCTCCAAGACTTTTCCCATGGCGGAAAGCCGGGATTTCAGAGGCAGATACTTCGCCTTGATGGTTTCAATGCCGATCACACTCTTTTCCTCATCGGTCAGCTCGATGATATCCGATATATCCCAAGACCGGCCAACACCTCTTCCGTACCCTCGTCTTTCTTGCCCCTGCCCGACAGCTCGGCGAGCCTTTCCTTGCATCCTTTGCTGTCCTAGGGGCCTTTTTGCTTCCTGTTCATTCCCGGACCGGGTTTGAGCGATTTTTTTCTCATTGCGGGAGTCGTCGTGCCTTCGGCAACCCGAAGTCCCTCCGAGAAGAGGAATGATAAGAAGCAAACAAGAAAGTTTATTTAAAGTGGATTTATTCATTTTATTCTCCTTCGAGAGTTTGACCGATGGATCTTTCCAATGTGGCCAGAGCCGCTCCATAGTTGAAGAGAGCATCGGCATAAGCCTGTCGTGCTTCGATGAGGGTTCTACGAGCGTCGATGAGTTCTATACTGCCGATCTCCCCTTCCTGGTAGCTGAAGAGGAACATATTGTAGACCTCTTCCGCTTGGTTCAATATGTCTTCTTCGAAGAGTTGGATCTGGTTGTCCGCGGTGACGGCGTTCATGTAAGCTTCTTCAACTTCCAGAGAAATGCTGTTGATGATGTGCTCTGCCTCCCTCTGGAGTGAGCGGATATTGGCCTCGGCCTCAGCGATTTGTCCCTTTTTGGGCTGCCAGAAGAAAAGCGGGATCGGGAAGGACAGAGTTACGTCCCAGAACGACCCCTCTCCGTCGATGTGATGACGGTTGACTCCCAGTGTGAAGTCAGGCAAATAGCTCATGGTTGCCTGTTTTTTCCGGAGTCTTTCTCTTTCCAAAGAAAAATTCACCCGCCTCATCTCGGGGCGGAAGGAAAGAGCCCTTTCCCTTAATAAATCAAGCTCCAGTTTCATCGGAGGTTTTTTCAAATCGCCCTGAATTGTAATGGGCTCGTATTTTTTTCTAGCTAAAAGAAAGTTTAGCGTGGCTTTTGCCAGTTTAACGTCGTTCTTGGCAACCCGAACATGGTTTGCCGCTCTTGCCGCTTCGACACGTGCTCTCAGTACTTCGACTTTGGCCACATCGCCCGCATCGAATTTGAGCTCTGCTTTTTGCAGAAAATCCTGGGCGAGCCCCAGATTTTGTTGAGCGTATTTCAACCTTTCCTGGGCGAGGAGAAGACCGAAAAAAGCCTGCTTGACCTGGAAGGTGATATCCAGCTTCAAGAGATCGATTTCCGCCAAGAGTTCCTGGGATTCTTTTGAGGCAATTTTTCCCCGCAGTATTCGCTTCCCCGGAAATTGGAATGACTGGCTTAGTCCGATATAGTGTTCGCCGGATTTTTTAAAATTAAGAAACGAGGGCTGCAGGTCCGAGTCCCAGTCGATCGAGGGTTGTTCAAAAGCATTTGCCTGGCTCACGCGGGCAATGGAGGCTTGGTATTGCTGGAGAGAAGAAAGAACAAGGGGATTCTGGTTGAGAGCTGTCACGATGCATTCGTCGAGTGTGTATACCGGTTCCTCTTCGGCTTGCCCCCGGAGCAAGCCGGATCCCAGCAGCGTGGCCGTTATCAGTGCAAATAGGATTCTTCGTTTCATTTGACCTCCTCTCGGTTGCAGAAAACCGAATGAGATTGTGAGAGAGTTGATAGGGAAGATTGTGTTATGCGCAGGGGGGAGAGCGGGACGTTTTTTCGACGAAAGCAAGATTGTCGATGGACAAGGCATCAAAGATTCTCATCAGCTCTAGAAGAGAGAGCTGAGGCAGCAGGATGAAGGGAATCGGGCTCGTAGCCAGAGTGGAGTTTTGGAAATGGCAGGCGGGACACAAATTGTTTGTCTGCAGGCTGTCTTCGGTGTGGAAGAAGTTTATGAAGAGAGTTAAAAGAAGAAATAAAATGAGAAACGCAAAGCTAGCAATTCCTCTGTACTTCCTGCTTGTCATGCGAACCTCTGCTCATATTAAGGAAAACTTGCAGTCATGTCAACGTTTTTAGCCGCGGGAAAAATTAGAATGTCACCTTCAAACCGCCGTAGACGGAAAATCCGGCCGTTCCGTACCCTTTTACGGTTTCGTATTTCGAGTCTAGAAAATTATCGATGCGGAGGAATAACTGAAGGTATTCGATCAAATTATAAGATCCGGCTGCATTAAGAAGGGTGAAGCTGTCCATGGTGACCCGTGCGGGTGTCCATCCTATCCAGAAAAGATCCTCTCTTTGGCCGACATGAATTAGAGACAGGTTGATGTTTGCCCTTTCCGAAAATTTCCAGTTGAACGAGGCTGAGAATTTGTCCTTGGGTCTTCTCAGTAGATATTCATCGGCATCCTTGTCTTGCGCTTCTAAGCGCGTGTAGGTCGCAAGGAAATGCAGGGTATCCGTGGGGCGGGATTCGAGCAGGACTTCCACCCCTTTTGTCGATGCGATTTTGATGTTGATGTAGCCTTGGAGGTAATCGAAATCGATCAGGTTTTCGAACAGGGTGGAGAAGTAAGCCAAACCGAACATCAGCCTGTTCTGGAGGAAGGATTGCTCGATTCCGATATCCCATCCTATGGATTTTTCCGGTTTTAGATCCATGTTTCCCACCGATCCGTAAACGGTGCCCGGCGCATAGAGCTGGTATAGAGAAGGCGCTTTGAAGCCTGTGCCGATGGTTGCTTTGATCCGGGTGTCGGTTTCGCCGATGATATAGACGGGTGCGATTCTGTATGTAAACTCAGATTCGGCCTGGCTGTGATCGTCGTATCTGAGACCGGCGGTGAGAAAGAATCGACCTGCGACTTTGAACTGATCTTGCAGGAAGATCCCTATGTTGTGTGCCTTTTGGAGGGGGAAGCTGCTTTCATACGGTCCGAGCATACTCTCAGATCTGTACAAGGACTCAGCCTGTTCCTGTTGGAAATCTACGCCGATGGTCAGGGTGTTCGAATTATTGATGTAGAAATTGTTTTGCCAGTCGATCTTCTGCAACTTGCTTTTATACCGCGACACTTCCGATGAGTAGGGATCGATTTCATCGACCGGATTGTCTTGTGCCCTGTCGTAGTCCACTAGGGCGACTCGCAGCTTTTGTTCCCAGCGGTTTCGGAGAAAGAGTCCTCGTGCCTGCCCGACAAAAAGAAAAGCATCGTATTCTTGGACGTTATTTGGATCATCACCGTAATCTCCGCCGAAGTTGTCGATATCCGTCTTTGTCGCAATGCGGCGAAGAGAGAGGTCCAGACTGATGTGCTGTGTCAAGTCCATGCCCAATCTTCCTGAAAAGCACAAGTTCCTGTGGCCGTCGGCTTCTGAGTTTCCTTGGTAGGCCGTGCTTGCAGCGGAGTATCCTTCCGTATCATGCAGTGTCGCCGCCAGAGAGTAGCGGAGAGCAGCGCTGCTGCCGCTGACTTCGGCATTTCCAGAGTAGGACCCGTAAGAACCGCCGAGGCCTGAGAGATGAAACTCGGGTTTTCCCGTGGTCTGTTTGGAAATGATGTTGATGACGCCTCCCATGGCATCAGATCCGTACAATGTGCTTTGCGGGCCACGGATTATCTCGATGCGATCCACGTTTTCGACAAGAAGGAGGCTCAAATCGAAGGAGCGTGTGGGGGTTGAGGGATCGTTCATCTCGATGCCGTCGATCATGACCAAGGTGTGTTCTGAGTTGGCCCCTCGAATGAAGACCGAAGATGCGGAACCGGGCGGTCCGTTTCGAATCACTGTCAGCGACAGCACATCCTCGAGAGCTTCCATGACCGTCGTTCTCTTGGTCTCTTCCAACTGTTCTCTGGTGATGACGGTTATCGAGGCGGCCACCTCTTTTTTAGACGTCTCCACACGATTGGCCGTCACGACGACTTCGTACTGGATCGCCTCCTGATCTTCTTGGAGATTTTGTTTATTTTCTGCGGAAAGAAAGAGGGAAGCAAAGAGCAGCAAAATCACCGAAAATGCAATTTTTTTCATAATTCGTAAACCTCCTCGCTTTATCCCCCGCACGTTTAAATTATCGGTAAGTGAATTTCAGGCCAAAAAAAAATCACCCTACCTTCCTCCCGAAGATGGGTTGCTCGCGGCTTAAGGCAGGTTTCCTGACTCTCGGATCGTCCTCCTCCCAGGCCTTCCCATCCTCTGTTTGAGGATAGTGACGTTATCTGGGAGTCGTCCCCGATTACAGTAGCGGGGGCTGCGTCCGTTTCTCACGGACTTCCCTTGCACTTAAACCAGCTTCGTAAATTGTCAAAGAGAGACACAATCTTGGCACTGTTCATTAAATTTGTCAAGAGAGATTTCCGTTTCCGCGATGCAGCT
>JAFGNQ010000450.1 GCA_016926925.1 Candidatus Aminicenantota bacterium | reverse complement strand
GATCCGTTGACAGGAGGCAAGATAAAAGTTCGGACCCAAACGACTTTGGTCAGCAAAGACGAATACCTCTTCGAGATGTACATGGGAAGTCCCGACAGCAGCGAATTCAATTCTTTGCAAAACCGGGCAAAAAGAAAGAGATAAATTCTGTCGACTAAGAACAAACACCTATTTTCTGAAGAGAAAGGTGCAGTACTCTTCCAGCATCCTGTTCCTCAGCAAACGTAGACCCATCTCAAGAAATGCTGTTTTTATCTCATAGTGGTATTCGTAGTGAATGCCGGACAACAACAAAAAGCCGTTCGGCTTCAGGAAAAGAGGGATATCCTGGACAATCTCCAACAGCACGTCGCCGTAAAGATTGGCCATGATGAGGTCGAAGCGCACTCCCTTTACATCTTTCAGCTCTCCCTGAATGATCCGAACCCGGTTGTCCAAGCTATTTAATTTGATATTGGAGATGGTCGTCTGAATGGCAAAGGGATTGGGATCGACGGCTGTAACGGACTGCGCTCCCATCTTGGCAGCTGCGATGCCAAGAATACCTGTGCCGCATCCGAGATCGAGGACAGATTCCATGGATTCAACAGGCAATTTCCCCAACTCCTCGAGACAACTTCGCGTCGTCTCGTGTTCTCCTGAACCAAAGGCCCATCCCGGACCTAGAATAAGAGGGATTTTTGTTGAAGTCTCGGATTCTTCAAACGAAGACACGATAACAAACTTCTCTCCAATTTCCATTCCCATCTGTATTCAAAGGAAAAAGACTTTGAAAATTATTTTTTTACGAATCTAAGATTTTTGACACGGCCCGTATCAAGCGTGAATGATACCGCGGAATCCTCTCCATCGCGGTGAAACTTGATCTGAAACAGTCCTCCGGAGAATTCGTCCGGATTGGTCGATCTCAGCGGAATTTCAGGCGCATTTTTTCCGGCGAAAAAGAGCTTCCCATCCTTGACGGCGAGCTTCAATGTCACATCCAGTTCATCGCTGTAATAATCACCCGCAAAGCCTTCCATTTGCCCCGGTTCAACCTCGAGCTCGGTAATTCTTTCTCCCCCGATATCCATTCCTTGCATGGTTACTTTGATACGATCGACTTTTCCTGAGGTCCCTTTAATAAAAGTCAGCTTGGCATCCATGCCTTTCATGGAAAAGACCATTACCGATAAGGGGACCAACTCCATTTTCGGCTGGTCTTCAGCTTTTGCCATGAGTTTTGTGCCTTCCTTGCTGATCTCAAAGGTGATTCCGACATCGAGTCGATATTGCCCCTCATAATCATCGTAAACAGCCGGATCGATAGAGAATTTCTGCTCCGATTCCTCCTTAGGCTTTTCAACCTTCAGTTGGTCCGCTAGATAAATATCCGCCACTTGATTGCACATTCCGGAAGGATTGAAGGAAGCCAGGTTCGAAAGGCAGATGACGGAGAACCGCTGTTCTGGAAAGCGAAGAAGCTCGGCACGATAGCCCCCCAATGCACCTCCGTGACGAACAGTTTTGAGCCCCTTGTAGTCTCCGATCATGAGAGCGAAGGCATAGCCGATTTCATCGCCGTTGTTCAGCCTTCCCTTAGTATGCATCATATCGATGACTTCTTTTCCTCCGACCTTGCAATGGTAGAAATTCTGGTCCCAGAGAAAAAGATCTTCCACTGAAGAAAACAACCCACCGGAACCGACACAATCGAAAGTGGACAGGAACAGTCTGAAATTTTCTTTTCCCGCAGGATAGTAGCCGGATGCACGGTTCTTGATGAGCTCGGTGTAATCGTCATGAAAATGGCTGTTCTTCATTCCCAGAGGCTCAAAAATATTCTCGTGGGCATATTCCCGCAAGGTTTTTCCTGAGGCACGCTTGACAATCTCGGCCAAAAGCAGGTAACACGAATTGCTGTAAAGGAATTTCTCCCCTGGCTTGAAGTTCAGTTCTTTCTGACGTGCAATGAGCTCTAAAGAATCCTGTTGGTGATAGATTCCGATCATCTCATCCATTTTCTTTTCGTTCAATCCGGCAATGATCCCGACAAGCTCGAGATAATCACGGAGCCCGCTCGTGTGGTGGATGAGATGGCGGATAGTAAGAGTGGAGCCGTAATCCGGCATTTCCGGAACGTATTTGCGGATATCATCATCCAGCAAGATTTTCCCTTCTTTGGCCAAGAGGGTGATGCACATGGTGACAAACTGTTTGGAGGTCGACCCGATGTAGAATACAGAACCGGGAGTGATCGGAACATCATTCTCCAAATCAGCCATCCCATAGCCATTTTTATAGACGATTTCACCATTCTGGATAACAGCCAGGGCACACCCCGGAGAGTCATTCTTATCCCATGATTTAAAGAGAGCGTCGACCTTTTCCGTTTTCTGATCAGCAAAAGAGCTTGAAGCGATAACAACGAGAAAGAATACAAAAAAGAAAAAAAGCCCTCTGTTTCTTTTTCTTGTCATTGGAAAACCTCCTACAAAATCGATACTGGAAAAATAAAAAATAGATTATTATTATGGAATAAAACAGTTTAGTTTTCTTCTCTCGATTGAATAACCAGCAGTGCCTTTTCAAATGCATCGGCGGCCTGCATGTATGCCTTAACGGAATTCTCGAAATCTTTTTGCCCAAGCAATGCCGCTCCCTGTTTTTCGTGATTCATGCCGGAAGTATAGAGATCTGTTTCGGCCGTTGTTTTAGACGCTTTTTCCACTTTCTTCTGAAGCTCATCTACATATTTCTCCAAGGATTTGAAGCGGCCCTCATCATTATTCTTGTCTATACTGATTCGGATCAGCTTTTCCAGAACGGCACAAAGCGATCTGGTTTCAAGATAGTTCTTTCGTGAAAAAAGCTTGTCCACTTCAGATTCCCGGACAACGGCCAATCGGTAAAACAACGTATTCTCATCGAGATTTTTCTTCTCAGCTTGGACTTTGGCTGCATGCAATCGAGCCATTCCCAATTGCGCCGAATCCATATCCACGATATCCGCAGACAACTTCGGCTGAGTGCGGGATTCAGCCGGCGGACTTTCTGCTTCAGGGCGGGCAGTAACGGCTTTGGGTTCGGTTTTTGTCTTTTTTTTCGATTTCGTAGTTTTTTTTCGTTCCGATTTCTTCTCCGGAGCTCCCGATTCTACGCCGGATTCCTCCCCTTCGGGCATCCCTTCAACGACCTGGCCTTCCTCCTGGATTTCCGGAATCGGACTGCTTTTTTTTGGGAAAAACTGCATGTAGATCACCACGACGAAAATCAAGATTAGGGCGGCAGCAACGGGTAGTAAAAATTTATTAGAAGATTTGGTCTTCTTAGGTTTGGCGGCTTTGACCTGCCGCGTCGGGATTTTCATCTTTTTCGGGATTTCGCGCTCCTGAGTGGACAATCCCTGTTCGACTCTATTGAGATCTGTGATGAGCTCTTTGGCTGTCTGGTATCGTTTTGCCGGCTCTTTTTCCATACACTTCGCAATGATTCCAGAAAGTTCTTTTGAAATCAGAGCATTGATTTCGCGGACATTCTTGGGCTTTTCCGTTTTGTGCTTCATAGCGATACTCAAGGGTGTCTCACCCTCGAAAGGAACCTTGCCCGTAACCATTTCATAAAGAACGACACCCAAAGAGTAGATATCGGCGCGACTGTCGACCTCCTTGAGCTCAGCCTGTTCCGGCGACATATATTCGGGAGTCCCGATCATCACCCCGGAACCCGTCAGCTTGTCCGTGTCCACGAACCGGGCTATCCCGAAATCCATAATCCGGGCATTGCCCTCCTGATCTATCATAATGTTTTGCGGTTTCAGATCTCTGTGGATGACCCCCAGCCGATGCGCTTCCACTAGTCCTTCGCCGACCTGTCTGGCGATGACTATGGCCTTCCCCGAAGTGAGCGAGCCGGCTCGTTTGACAAAGCGCTTCAAATCTTCTCCCGCCACATATTCCATGGTGATATAGTGGATGAGTCCCTCTTCCCCCAAATCGTACATACGGCAGATATTTCGGTGGGATATCTTCCGGGCGATTTTCAACTCGTTTCTGAAACGTTCGATAGCCTTGATATTGACCCCGATTTCAGGTCTGATAAGCTTGAGAGCAACGACTTCTTTGACCTTTTTATCAAAGGCTCTGTAGACCTTGCCCATACCCCCTTCACCCAGATCCTCGATAATCTCGTAGCGGCCGGCAAAAAGGTCTCCCCGGGAAAGCTCGAAGGACTGGAATTGAAGTGTTTTGATAGTGGCAAAATCGCCCTGATCGTCTTTAAGAGGAGTTGCACAATTATGACAGAAGCGGCTGTCCGGCTTATTTTCCGATTGACAGTTCGGACACTTCATTGTTCAATTCGGGCGATTTATCAAGGAGCAGTCTCCTCTCGCCCGCTCCTTCCTCCGGTTATCTGAAATCCTTGGTTTAGAGCTTTATTTATAGGGAAATAGCCGGCAAATGTCAACCTGTTTTCTCTTTCCAATGGCGGACTAGGTAGGCTTTGAACTTGCCCTCATGCTTCGTCTCTATTTCTCGAGCGGGATGCTCGACATCCAACTTCTGATGCAGACGCTGATAGACGACAGGACTGATGAGAATTTCTCCGGAGCCCGCGCCGTCGCAATAGCGGGAGGCGATATTGATGGTATTTCCGATCACGGTATACTCCATGCGTTCCCGAGCTCCGATGAATCCGTGAATCACAGGTCCGCTGTGAATGCCTATGCCGATCTTGTACACCGGGCAATTCTTCCAACGAGTGGACTGCAATTCTAAGATGGCTTCCTGCATCTCGAGAGCGGCCTTTATGGCATTCTCCCACTGCTGCTTGTCAGGTTCGGGGCAGCCGAAAACGGCAAGAATGGCATCTCCGACATACTTGTCTACTGTTCCGTTGTGCTTGATTACGATCGGCGTCAGGTCGTGAAACATGTCATTCAGCATTTTTACGACCAGATCCGGCTCCATTTGAGCACTCAGTTTTGTGAATCCCCGGACATCAGAAAAGAGGACAGTGACTTGATCCATCCTTTCACTCGAGTAGGCCATCTGGGAAGGATTATGCGCCAGACGCTCGGCAATCGGTCGCGGAAATTGCGAGAGCAACCTAGCCTTGATGACCTCCTCACGCTGGAGAGCTTGGTGCAAGGAGAGGTTTTTAATGAACATCGCAGCGTGTGTAGCAATAGCTTGCATAAACCTCAAATCCTCTTTTTCGAAAGTTTGCTTCGGTGAGGAAACATCCACGTAGATCACACCCAATATTTCATTTTTCCAAATCAGCGGAGCATACATCGCTGATTGTATTTTATACTGAAAGAGGCTGGCTGATTTTGCGACCTCATCCTGCGCACTGACATGCCAGAGGCAGGCTTTCTTTTTTGTCTGGACGTAGCGTGCCAGGGAAAAGCTGCAAGTCGGCGGCTTGTTTTCCGGATAATAGGCTTTGAGCATCAAATCATCCCCGAGGAGCAGTCCGCTGTGCATATCTCGGCCTTTTCGGGGAAAAGCCTTGTGGATGTGTGTCAAGACCAGGGATGCCAGCATTTCCAAGTTTTCCACATCTCCGAGAGTCGACGTCAACTCACAAAAAACAGATAACCTATGTCTGGCGATTTTCGGAGATCCCTTATCGAGTAACAAATCGGGAAGAGGGTCATTGGCTTTGACTACTTCAACGGGCTTCCCCTCCGGAGGTGTGGCTTTATCCGATGCCGAGGACGGAAGGGAAGGAGAAAGGGCTGTTTCCACTGTCAAAGTGGTACCCCCAATACGAACCGGAGCGCCCGGCAGCAGACGTGTTTTGACCGAGATTTTCTTTTTATCGAACCAGGTGCCGTTCGTACTGCCAAGGTCCTCGATCCAATAATCTCCGTCTTCAACAGTGATCCGCGCATGATGCGCCGATACCTTCCCGTCTTTCAGGCCTAAATAATCACTTTGCTGGGAACGAAGACGGCCTATAATCACAACATCGGAATCGGAAGTGAACTCCCCGGGGCCTTTTCCTTCGGTTTCGTAAAAAATGCGCACAACCCTCTCCTCTAGCTCAAACCTGCCGTAATATCGACTATCATGATTCGAGTCATAACATCATCCGCTTCAGCACGGTCTTATTGAAACACCGGCAAATGGACATGTCATGTATTCTATAAAAGCAGGAATTTCCCTGTCAAAATTTATTTTTAGAATCCTTCGGTTCCGGTTCGACGGGCGGCCTTGCATCGGGAGGAAGTGGGCTCTTATAGGGCTTTCCCTTGGTGAGCTTTTCCCATTCCGCCCTGACTTCAGCCAAGGCATCGGGCCGGATCAACAATTCGAGGCCTGTCGCGGCCATGGCCCTGGCCGCGGTGAGCATGCCTTTGTGTCCGATGGAAGTCTTTCCCGTACAGACGACGGCCCAGCTGTGACCTGGGGAGCCTAAAGGATGACAGGCGGCAACCATGCGCAGTACGGGAGCATTCCAACTCACCTCGGCAACATCCGTTCCTCCGCCTCCGAAAGTTTGCTCAGGAAGCACAAGGGGAATGATGCTGTCATGCAGGCCTCTCTCGGGTATGCCCAGCTCCCGCTGAACCTTGTGTGCAAATTCAATCTCATTCGCTTCAAATCCGGGGGAACCGACCCATTCCAGGTTTCTCTGAAGAACCTCCGAGCTTTTGGGAAGCACGCACAGCTCATGAATGGCTGTCAGCATTTTCACCTCGACCTTAGTATCGGTGGCTATGGCGGCAGCCTCGGCAATCTTTTTGATCCTTTCGAGCACTTTTTCCGACCCCTCCAGGGTTACGTCCCTGCAGTTGTACCAGGCAACGGCCTTGGCGGGGACCACATTAGGGACCTTCCCTCCGTCAATGACAGCATACTGAATTCTTACTGTCGGCAAAACATGCTCTCTGAGATAGTTGACGGCAATGTTCATGATCTCGACGCCGTCGAGAGCGCTCTTGCCATCCCAGGGATCTCCACCCGCATGCGCCGTCTTCCCGGTGAAGGTCACCAAAAAATTATGAATGGCGTGACTTCCGGAGAGCGCCACAGACGTAACATCAGCAGGATGCCAGTCGAGAGCAGCCGATAGGGAATTGAAAAGCCCTTCCTTGGCCATGAAGACTTTTCCGATGTCGTTTTCCTCATTGGGACAGCCGAAGAGTTTCACTGTACCTCGGAGATTATACTTTTCCATAACGTGCTTGACGGCCATAGCCGCAGCTGTGCCGCCGACTCCCAGAAGGTTGTGCCCGCAGCCATGGCCGGGATCTCCTTCTAAAAGAGGTTCTTGATAGGGAACAGGTTTTTGAGAAAGCCTGGGCAGGGCATCGTATTCCGCGAGAAATCCGATTTCCGGTTTTCCCTCCCCGTAGGAGGCTACAAACGCAGTCGGCATTCCCGCCACTCCCCGCTCCACGCGGAAACCCTGCTTCTCGAGGGCATCCGCCAAAAGTCGAGAAGACTTGTATTCCAGCATAGGAAGCTCCGCGTATTCCCAAATCGCATCACTGAGTTGAGTCAAAAGTGTTCTGTTTGTATCGATCCATCGTACAGCGTCTTTCTTTTGTTCCAGAAGCTCGTCACCGCTGACAAGTGCCGGCAAAAAAAAGGAAAGCATTCCCCAGAAATAACAAAAGCCTCTAACAAAGGATCTCCTCATTGTGCTTGTCCTCCTTATTAAAACTAATTAACACATACGGCGGGAATCATCAAACCAAAAAGCGATACGTTCGGTTTTCATGCCCTTATTTTTGATCCTGATCTATGATCAAGCGAAAACCATAGAGATCACCGGTATAAAAAGTGAAAGATGCAACGTTTTCAGAAATTTGAACGTAATTAAGAATAAAATAGGATAGAATAAAGCGAGACATACCTCACTGAGATTTCGCTCATACAAATTTATCCGCATGAGGAGGACACACCCATGACTCGAAAAACATTCTTTTCGCTCTTGATTTGCTTGTTTTTGCTGCAAATATCCTTTGCGCAGAGAACCGGGGAGACCGGCTTTCATGATGAATCGGTCATGCCCCCGGGGAAAAAAGGCGAACGGATTCAGTCCATAATCGACACCGTCAACGCCAACGATCCCGATAGGATCCGCCGCTTCATGGAAGAGGAATGCACCGAGAAATTTCGCAATTTCGCTCCTGTGGACCGCCACATCGAATTCATTCTGGGAGTATTTCAAGAAACTGGGGGGCTCGCATTTCACAGCATCCGCACTTATGTTCCCGAACGCAAGGGAGAGACTGTCATTATCGTCAAGGATCACAATTTCGATAGCTGGCGGGCATTTACCTTGCGCTTCGACGGATCGGAAGCGTATCTCGTCGACGACCTTCAATTCAACTACGCACGGACGCCCTCTAATGTGAGCGAGCCGGACATTTCTGAAGAAGAATTCCTTCGGCAAACCCGAGAGATGATGGAGCGCCTGTGTGATAAGGATGTTTTTTCCGGAACTCTTCTCGTCGCCAAAGATGAAAACATTCTCTATACATTCGTCTGCGGGGAGGCCAGCAAACGATTCCATGTCCCGAACAACATAGATACCAAATTCAACCTGGGTTCCATGAACAAAATGTTTACGGCCACTTCCATCGTTAGGCTGGCGGAGGAGGGCAAACTCTCTTTCGAGGATCCTATCAGCAAGTACGTTGACGAATCCTGGCTTCCCAGAGAGATCACCGACAGGATCACCATCCATCATCTGCTCACCCATTCTTCAGGACTGGGCAGCTACTTCAACGAAAAGTTCATGAACGGATCGCGGCTTCTGTATCGCGACGTCGATGACTATAAGCCTTTGATCAAAGACGAAAAACCTGCCTTTGAACCGGGGAAACGTTTTCAATACAGCAACACGGGAATGTTTCTTCTTGGAGTCGTGATCGAGAGCATCACCGAAGGGAGTTATTTCGATTACATAAGAAAGAATATATATGAGCCCGCCGGTATGAAAAATTCGGACAGCTTTGAGATGGACTATCCTGTCGAAAACCTGGCCATCGGATACAGCCCGGAACGAAGCCGTCCCTGGAAATGGAAAAACAACATTTTCATGCACGTCGTCAAAGGCGGCCCGGCCGGCGGAGGTTTTTCCACAGTAGGCGATCTGCACCGCTTCGCCTTGGCCTTGAAATCGGGAAAACTGGTCTCAAAGGAATCTCTCGAAAAGCTCTGGACAGACTATTTAGGCGCAAACTACGGCTATGGTTTCCAAGTAGAAGAAGGACCCAAGGGAAAAGTGGTCGGTCACGGCGGCGGCTTTCCCGGGATTAACGGCAAGTTGGATATTTATCTCGACAGAGGATACATCGTCGCCGTGCTTTCCAACTACGACATGGGAGCCAGTCCGGTTGCCAGAAAAATCGGGGAGCTTATCGAAAGAGTCAAATAGTCTGAAATATTAGCAAGCCCTTCACACAGCTCATTATAGAGCCGCTGATCTTTCATTATAAAGTATCCGGGACGGGAATGCTCCAGCTCCGGAATTGAGCCTTTGGCCATCCAACCGAGATTGACTGCACGAAATCCGTGTGCTATACGGGCTTTTAGCGGATTGCCCTTAAAAGCTTGGGGCACATTCACATGCAAACACAAAAGATTGAAGAATCAGCACAGGTAAACATGAACCGGGAGATCCTGCGTCTGGCTATCCCCAATATCCTGAGCAACATTTCCATACCTCTTCTGGGCATGGTGGACACGGCCCTCATGGGGCGCCTGGAATCCGAGATCTACATCGGAGCCGTCGCACTCGGCAGCATCCTCTTCAATTTCATCTATTGGGGATTCGGTTTTTTGCGTATGGGAACCACCGGCCTGACCGCCCAGGCTTTCGGTAGAGAGGATGATAAGGAATGCGCGTCCATTTTAGGCCGCGGATTGCTGGTCGCTCTTTGGAGCAGCATCATAATCATCGCTCTCCAGTATGCGATCGCCTGGATCGGTTTCACCCTTCTCCAGGGAGAACCGACCGTAGAGGCAATCGCCAGAGAGTATTTCATGATCCGCATTTACGCAGCACCGGCCACTTTGGGATTGTACGCCTTTCATGGTTGGTTTCTGGGCATGCAGAACGCACGTTATCCCATGGGATTGACTATATTCGTAAACGGAATGAACATTCTGTTCAACATATTCTTCGTTTTTCAATTGGGAATGAAATCGGATGGAGTAGCCTTGGGTACTGTCTGTGCCCAGTACTTGGGTCTGGCCCTCGCGGCCGGGATGTTCTTCACCAGATATCGATATTTTTTCCATCTGCTTGAACGCCGCCGTATTCTTCAGTTGGCAGCCATGAAGCACTTCTTCGCCGTTAACGGCGATATTTTCATCAGGACCATCAGCCTGGTTTTTGTCTTCGCATTTTTCACCTCCGCTTCCGCTGCTCAGGGCTCTTTGATCCTGGCGGCCAACCAGATCCTCTATCAATATATGTCCTTTATGGCCTATGCCGTGGACGGCTTCGCTTACGCCGCAGAAAGCCTTGTCGGGCGTTTTATGGGAGCCAAAGATCTTTTGCGCTTGAAACGAATCGTTCGTCTGCTCTTTATCTGGGGATGCGGGTTCGGAGCCGTATTCGCCGCGGCATACGGCCTTTTCGGGAGAGCTCTTCTCAGGATTTTCACCGACCAACCGAACATCATTCTGGCTGCTGTTCCCTACTTCTGGTGGACGGCATTGGTGACCTTGGCGGGGGCGATAGCTTTCATGTGGGACGGCGTTTACATAGGCGCCACAGCAACGGTTCCCATGCGGAATATGATGCTCCTGGCTACAATCGGCGTTTTTCTCCCCTCTTATTATCTTTTCATATCCCCGCTCGGAAACCACGGTTTATGGTTGGCCATGACCCTGTTCATGGCTGCCAGGGGGCTTACACTCGGGATTTTAGCCAAGCAAAGCATCTTCACTCCGTGCAAGGCTTAGGGTTGGTTTCGGTTATTGCCTGAGCAGGCTGAGGGACAGGTGTGGAGCTCAAAATTCTTAATTTTTATCTTCGATGCGGCCTGCGAACGGCTAAAGCATTTTAGGAAACGTTGTCTTGATGTTGTCGGCGATCTTGTGCCGGTAGAGAAAAGAAATTTCAGTCAGTGTTTTGACGAGTTCCCTCACGTCCTTATCAAATTTAGCACCCAATTTGGGATAGCTGTCGAGGATCTCTTCCAGTTTTTTTGCCCGGAATAGAGATTCGCCCAATGCCCACTGGAGCTTATCAACCGTTAGAAAAAAGTCCTTCTCATCATCAGTTTTCATTCACTTGCCCTTGGCGTATAGAATTCATCTGCTCAATTTCAGAACCAAACCCCGCTGCCCCACTGCATTGGCACGAAATAAGAGCAAGTTAAATTATAACAGCTTTAGCTCAAATTTCAAACCAGGCTCACCGCAATAACGAATACAATATAAAGATACCGCACATGAATCTGAAGGGAAGATTCCAGCCCCTATTTTTTTTCTTGGCGGAGAGGGCTGTTCCTCCCTGATTTATTTTAGCCTCAGTGACAGCTCCGGATTCACCTATGATGAATTCGATGCTGATATGGGTTGCATTCTTCACGTTGAACCCAGTTCCTTTATACGGCACAAGCTCGGCTTCCGGCTGGCCGGGTAGGGCGGCATACGTCGATGTTTCCTTTGATATCGGAGAAGAAGCAGAACTACCAAATGCCGGGAATGAGGCGATATTTAGTCTTTTTCACGTATTCTTGATATCCTTCCAGTTCTCTCCCCAGTACACGTTCTTCATTGAGTATTCTTGCCACTAAAATAGGAAGAATCAACAGCGAAGGGATCAATGCCCAATAGGATCCCAGCGCCAGCGGAGAAAGGCTATACATCAACATTATTCCCAGATACATGGGGTGGCGGACTAAGGAATACGGCCCGCTGCTGATTACCCTCTGCTCACTCTCCACTTGTATGATACGGGATGCGTAGCTGTTTTCTCTCAACACCAGAAAAAACATGCCGTAGCCCAGCAATACAAGAACATCTGCAGCAATGACCAGGACAACGGGAACATGCGACCACCCAAAACGCTTATCGAAGCCCGGAAGCAAGAAGGCAAGGAGAAAGTAGAGAGACGAGATTTTGATGATCAATTTTTGTTCCGCTTCTTTTTCTCTCGTCTTCATTCTTCGTTCCAGCAGCTCGGGATCGTTTTTAAGCAAATAGAGCAAAACGAGAAACATGGCAAAGAAAAGGATGGCTGAATACAGCCATGCTTCCCAGTAGGCAAAGGTTCCCGCAGGCAGGAAGAATATAGCGGGCAGCAGAAGGATAGCACCGAGAAGCCGCAGAGACACTATTTTGATCAACCGGCTCCTTGAATGCTTATCACCGTTCATCGTATCTCCTTATCGGGCTTAACGCTTATATAATACACAGCATTAAAGACTGCAATAATTTTGAGCCGATTCCAATAAAAAAGCTATACATTTGGCGGAATAGAGTTGTTTTTTAATATATACAGAGCCCGTATCATCTCGGAGTGCCAGCACGACAAAGCCGTCCTTATTGTTCTCCTTACCAATTCAGCAAGGCAGTTTGCGAAGCAAATGTGAGTTTTTCCGGAGCCCTATTTCCTGACGAGCATGTGCTTGGCGAAGCGGCCTTGAAAGGACCCTACCCATTTTGCCAGGTGAAATGTGATCGGCAGCAGGAAAAGACCGGAGATCACGACAACGGGAAGGAACCAAACAGGAGTGTACGCCTCAAATCCGAACAGTTCCAGGGGCAGGTGAAGCACCAGTTCGAGCAGGGGTGACAGAATAAAACAGACGGACATAAAAAAGAAAAACAGAATCGATAAACAATAAATCCAGCCTAGAGGAAAAAGGAGCACAATATAAACAAAAGACTTCCAGGTGTGGGATTCCGCGATGAGGGATTTGAATTTATCCGACAAACTCAGGTCTTTCCTGGAAAAAAGAGGTTTCCTGGGCATCCGGACACCGAGGAAAGCCTCGACAATTCGCCCCTCGATCAAGCCTATACCTCTAATGGAGAGAAGGAAAAGTCCGGTCATGGGGAGCCCGATAATGAAAAGAAACAAGGGGGCCGAAACCACTGCACCCAAAATGCCCCAAAGGCCGAAAACTGTTCCGGTCAAACCGGATATCAGCATATACAGAGCGGCTCCCCAGGCTCGGGGATCAGAGAAAATGCCGAAGAACCTTGAGATAAAATTGCGTTCAGCAGGCACTCTCGAAGGTATGAATCCAAGAGCCATGCGGGATTCCATGTCTTTGTAAGCCGCAGCGATTTCCTTCGGGTCACCGTATTTGCCGATGATCGACCGGAGAGTTTCTGTCTCAGAACCAGTGGAAGCCTCATCCCGGGCTGTGATGAGGGCGGATCGCAAATGCTCTTCAGCATCGGACATGGCATCCTGGATGAGTGCAGAGTCACATCCATCAAGTTCGGCTTTAAGTTTTATGAGGTATTCTTCTACACTATCAATCATTTCGGTTCAACTCCAAATCAACATGGTGGACTTCTTTCATTTTACAGACATAAAAAAGATATGAATCCCGCATTTCATTCATACCGAAGGGAGCTCACAGGATTAGCCCGGGCTGCCTTAAAAGTTTGGGAGACGACGGCAAAAAAGGCCATGAACAACGAAACAAATACAGCAAAAGCATACGTCCAAGCGCTGATCTTTTCCAGGTAAAGCAACCCCGTTTGAAGAACCCGGTTCCAGCCGAAATAGATCAACCCCAATGCAATGATATTGGCGATGGCGACGAGAAAGATGAACTCTTTGAGAATCGACCAGTTTATCTGGAAGAGAGAGGCACCGAGTATCTTTCGCACTCCGATTTCTTTTGTTCTCCGTTCCACCATGTAGGAAGTCAATCCAAGCAGGCCGAGACACGAGAAAAAGACAGCCAAAATCCCGATGATATTGAGAAATCCGGCAATATTGGAAAGGAGGTCGAAAAAGGTACTGAAGTGAGTCTCCAGTGTTTGGCACTCAAAAGGAAATTCCGGCGCATGGATGAGCCACAGCTCTTTTATCAGTCTGCGCACTTCAGAAAAGCTGTCTTCGGATGATAGTTTGACTAACATGGTGTTCAGATTCTGCTGTTCCAAATAGAGGACTGCAGGCGGAATTTCGAAACCGATATCGCCGAACAAGAAATCCCCGGTCACGCCCACGACACGGCCTTTTTTATCGCCGACAACCAATTCCTTGCCTAAAGGATCTTCCCACTGAAGCCTTTTCACGGCCGTTTCGCCGAGGATGAAACTGTTCCGGTCATCATACTCTCTGGCAAAGCTCCTCCCCTTCAAGGTTTTTATGCCGAGCACCTCGACAAAGTCATAATCCACGCCATATGCCTCCATAGTCAGGGCATCGGCTTCGGGTTTATCCGGCGGTCTGACCAAACCCGGGGAATCCCAAACGACCGGAAGGGATGCCGAAGCTGAAACGGCGAGGACTTTCGGATGCCGTAAAATTTCAGATTGCAGGAGTTCACGCTTGGAACCGGCATCAACGGGAATTTCAACAACAGCCACACGGCTTCTGTCATAGCCCAAATCGGCGTTCAAAAGCACTTTGAATTGATCCTTCATGGTTCCGGCCAAAATGATAAGGATAATCGAAACAGAAAATTGAAAGACTATCATGGCCCTGCTGCCACGGCGTCTCTTCCGCCCCGGTTTGAAACTCCCCTTCAACACCTGTGTCGGTCGAAAAGAAGACACGAAAAACGCGGGATAAATTCCGGAGAAAAATCCGGTGAGAAGAGCGGCGGCGACAAGGTATTTCAGGAGGAATGGATATTGGAAAATAGACCGCGAAATGTTCGAACCGACTCCTATGTAAGACGTGAAAATTGGGCTTATGAACTCATATAGAACGATCGCTACCGGCAAAGCGAGAACGGCCAGAAGGATGGCTTCTCCCAGGAATTGCCGAATCAACTGTGACCGGCGGGCGCCGATGACCTTGCGCATACCGATTTCCCTGAGCCGATGCATGTAGCGGGTCGTGGACAGGTTGATGAAATTCACGGAGACGACCAGAAGCAGCAAGATGCCGACAAAGAAGAGGATAAACACGCCGGCCATGTTGCTGCTGGCCATAGGCGAAGCGATGTGGTCGCCTTTCAACCGGACGTCCAAAAGGGAAAAAAGGTACATGCGTTCGGGTGCCCGGTCGGGATCGGAATAGTATTTATCGATGACAGAAGGGAACCTCGTTTCAAGCTGGTCTTTTTTCATACCTTTGGGGAGTTTCCAAAATCCCGTATGCCGGCTCTCTTTCCAATCGTCCAAAAGACCGAACAGAATCCGGCTTGTCTCCATAGAGACGAGAATGTCGAAGCGGATCGAAGATGTTCTGGGGACAGTTCTGGCTATTCCCGTGACAGTGACATCGACACGATTGTCCAAAGTCAAGACTTTTCCGATGGGATCTTCAGTCCCGAAATATTTTTCCGCCGCAGCCTCGGAGATCACCATCGAATAAGGTTTGGCAAGGGCTGTCTGTGAATCTCCAGAGGCCAAGCTAAATGAAAAAAAGCTGAAGAAATTAGGGTCGACGAACAGTATTCCTTCTTCAATAAAACTGTTTTTGTTTCGTTTGACGGAAAGGCGTGGAACGGGAAAAATCCGGACAGCATCCTCGACTTCCGGGAATTCCTTATTTAAATCGGATATCAGAGGAGCGGGAAGAAATGCGCTGTGTCTTTCATCCTTGTTATCCACTTGAGTCACCTGAACCAAGGTGAAAATTCTCCCGGCGTCTTTGTGGAACTTATCCGAATTCAGCTTCGTTCCTGCGGTGAGGGCAAACAGGGCGAAACCCGCCATTCCGACGGCTAATCCGATTATGATGATGAGGGAATACGTCTTTTGTCTTTTAATATTTCTGATAGCAGTTAAAAAATAGCTTTTCAGCATGGACGGACTCCTTATTGCTTTTTTACGAGTACGGCTTTGGCATACCGGCCGTGAATCCGGCCGAAAATCTTGGCCAGATGCAACACCAGAACGAAAATCAATAAGCCCGTAAGGGAAATGAGGGGAAAGAGCCACGAGGATGTGTGGTATGCGTGCCCGCCCAGAGTGATGAGAGGACGGCCGAATACAGCATCGAGCAGCGGGTACAGGATGGCTTTGAGCGATAGGGAAAAGAGAGATATGGTCATCAAGCCGTAGATAAGGCCGAGTGGAAAATGCAGAATCATATAGACTAATGATCTCCAGGTGCGGGAATCGGCGACGATGGATTTGAATTTGTCTTTCCAGTTAAGTCCCCGCCGTACGAAAAGCGGTTTTCGAGGCATGCGGACACCCAGCAGCGCCTCGATGATGCGGCCCTCCATCAAGGCAATACCTCTGATCGAAAGAAGAAAAAGACCGGCCACGGGAAGCCCTATAATCAAAAGGAATGTGACCAGAGACAGGGATATTCCGAAGAGCGACCACATACCGTAAACGATTCCGGTCAGCAAAGATATGAACGCATACAAAGCAGCTCCCCAGGCTTGGGTATCTGCTAGCACTCCGAAATACCGCACCAAAACGCTTCGCTTTTCGGTCTTCCCGGCGAAAGGCATGACAGGGGAGATAAAGGCTTCGACTTCCCGATAGGCAGCAGCTATTTCTCCGGGATCGCCATATTTTTCGATAACGGCATTCAAGGCCTGCTCCTCCGAAATCTGCGGTCTTTCGGCGATAAAAGACTCCAGAGCCGTGCGCAGATATTCCTCTGCATCGGAGAGCGCATCCTGTATTACTGCGGAATCGCATCCTTTAAGCTCGTTTTTGAGCTTATCCAGATAGGCGTCGACCGTCTTAAACATGGTCCTCACCTTTCAAAATTCCGTCGACGAAAGCTTTGGTGCGGTTCCAGATTTCTTCCCAATTTGCGAGGGTCTCACGCCCGGACGGTGTGATCTTGTAGTAGCGCCTGGGAGGACCTGTGATCGAAGGATCCACATGACTCTCGAGCAGGCCGCTGTTATCGAGAGATCTCAGCACAGGATAGAGAGCACCCTGTTTCATCATGGGTACCGGTTCATTCTGCTTTTCGATCATTTTTGCGATCTGGTACCCGTACATGGGCTCCTTGGCTTGAGCCAGGACACTCAATAAGACGAGTGCCGCCGTGCCCGAGTTCAGCTCTTTCTGGAATTTCTTATTGGCATCGCTTATGTATCCCAAAACAACTACCTCCTGTTCGGAGTCATGTTCGATAACATTTTTTTTCGATACTATAAATTTAATTGTACTACATAATTAATATTATTATTAACTTATTACTATGTCAAGAAAAAATTTAAAAAATTTCCCTGAACTCGGATTATTTTGCGGATCGACACGGCCGTGACGATCAGGTTGGATGGACGGCGAGCACCAGGAATGCGGTGTCAGCAGCTTGCGGAAATTCTCAGTCATGGCTGCAGATGCATCGTCAACCGCCTCTGCCGGGAACGGATTATAGGTGTGGCAGAATGCATTCTCAGAGGAAATTCGGCAAACCGTATTTTATGTCGCTATTCGATGGAGGCCAAAACTGTTTTCGTCAAACGCCGGATGATAGAATTCATGTCAACTTTATGGTCTGTGTTGACCTGGACGGCAATCGCGATTTTTTGTTCGGGATAGTAGGAGACCATGGAGCTGTATCCTGGAAACCAGCCGCCGTGTCCGTATGTCATGCCCAGTTCAGACCCTTTCACACCCACGCCCAAACCATAATGCGATTGATTTTTTCCGTCTTTAAATCCCGAATTTAAAAGCTCCTCGAGATAAGGCTTATCCAGCGCCTTGCCTTCGTAGAGGAGCTTTGCCCAGCGCACGAGATCCTGAGGATTCGTGATGAGTCCTCCACCCGTCCACTCATTGGCCGGGTTGAAAAGCATGCCTCCATCTATCGTTGTTTTTTCGGGAAGTCCGAAGGGATTGTCATCCGGGTGTATATAACCGGCCGCGAGTCCGGAAAGATCCCTCCGGTCGGAGGGACTGGTCCTCTTCAATTGCATAGGTCCCAGAATTCGTTTATGCAGCTCTTCATAATAAGTAGAGCCCGTTGTCTTTTCGATGATCATACCGATAAGAATATAGCCGGTATCCGTGTAGGAATAGCCTTGGCCGGGAGCAAACAAGGGTTTTTGATCCAACACGAACGCGACAATTTCTCGAGGCTCGAAACAGAAATCGGGATCGGCAGAACCGATCATCCGGAGGATGGCCTGACCGTACTTCTCAGAATGGACGTGGTCGCTCAGGCCGCTGCTGTGCGTGAGAAACATGCGCAAGGTAATCTCGGGACCGTTGGGAAGCCGCGGAAACCAATCTTCATCTCCGAACCACTTGATAATTTTATCATCGAGGCTGAATGCCCCTTCTTGAGCAAGACTGAGAGCGACGGCCGCAACAAAAGTCTTTCCGATACTACCGGAGAGCATGCGCGATTCCGGCGTCATCAGGATTTGCTCCTCTTTGTCCGCAAATCCGGAAGCAAATCCTGCAGACTGTCCGTCGGAAAGGATGAAAGCAGCCGTTATTCCCGGAAAGCCGGACTCAGTGCAGATTCTGTCGAGCTCGACCTGAAAACTTGTGCTGAGATCGGCAAACGCATCTATGTCCTTGCCGCTCTGACAAGCGCTCAAAAGCAAGGCTAGCGTGAGAACCACAAGACAAGCCGGATAGCCGATGAATTTTAGAAAAGTTCTTGAATTTATCTTCCAAATTTTCATGAATCCCTCCTCAAAGGACTTTCCCAGAAAAATATCCTCTCGATTGAACGTATCATACAGAAATTTCCCTAAAACATGCAAAAAACTTAATCCTATTCTTTTCCAGGAAAGCATGGGAGACAGAACGCAAGGCTGCTTATCGATGAAAAGGTCGCCTCTCTAAAAAATATGGTATCTATTAAATATCAAATACAGAACATGATATACCTGCTTCTTTGAGCTAACTCGTTTTTTACGCACACTGAAGCCGACCCACTTTCCTTTTATAAAAAGGGAATAGAACCATTGCTATTTTTGAGATATAATTCTTTTTCCAACTCATTCCAAATTTATATATATGATACATACCTTAAATGGATTGACTTAATGATACTGGGGTACTTTCAGAAGTGAAATTGATTATATTTTTAAAATCCACATTTTTTAAAGCACTCAACAATTTTGGATAAATCTCCGTCTAACGGAGTGAAAATCAGGATATAAAAGGAGGATGAATATGAAAAACCAACGGCTTATTTCAAAAATCTTTTGGCTTCTCATACTCATAGCTACATTGAGTTTAGCCGCAGCTGCGGATGACAAGACGGACAAAGTCGATAAGGTCTTCGAGCAGTGGGATTCAACGGTTTCTCCCGGTGTCGCATTGGCCGTCATCCATAACGGGGAGATTATCTATGAGCGCGGCTACGGCATGGCCAATCTTGAACAGAATGTGCCTATCACGCCAGAGACGGTTTTCCGTATCGGTTCCACTTCCAAACAGTTTACAGCAGCCTGCATCGCAATTCTCTCCCTCCAGGGGAAGATTGCGCTCGACGATGATATCCGTAAATACATTCCCGAACTTCCAGCTTATGGAACACCCATCACGGTCAGGCACCTCGTTCATCACACCAGCGGCCTTCGCGACTATCTCGTACTGGAATATCTGACGGGAAAAACCGATGACGATTTTTACACCCCGGAAGATACGGTGGCCATGATAGCCAGACAAAAAGAGTTGAACTTCAAGCCGGGCGACGAACATCTTTACTGCAATTCCGGATATCTGTTGATGGGAGTCATCGTTTCAAGGGTCAGCGGCAAATCTCTCAACACCTTTGCCCAGGAACACATCTTCAAGCCTTTGGGCATGAAAAACACCCACTTTCACGATGACTATACAATGATCGTCAAAAAGAGAGCAGACGGTCATGCAAAAAGCGAAGACGGATTCAAAATCAACAACACAACCTTGAATCACGTCGGTGACGGGGGTGTATTCACGACGGTAGAAGACCTCTATCTTTGGGACCAGGCTTTCACCAACTATAAACTGGGCAAAGACCTGATGGATTTGCTGCACCAGACAGGTG
The DNA here is from genome assembly GCA_016926925.1 of Candidatus Aminicenantota bacterium. The sequence continues at coordinate 2,070 of JAFGNQ010000450.1, read as the reverse complement.
TGCTGAACGACGGCAAGAAACTTGAATATGCGTTCGGACTCAATGTTTCGGAGTACAAAGGATTGAAGTTTGTCGCCCACGGCGGGGCATTCGTCGGTTTCAGAGCCGATATGATCCGCTTTCCCGAACAAAAGTTTTCTGTCATCTGCCTGGCCAATCTCGGAATCATCTATCCGTCAAAGCTGTGCCGGCAGGTTGCGGATATCTACCTGGCCGACAAATTTACGGAAGAAGAGGCGCCTGAAAATGCGGAGGCTCCAGCTGCTCCCATAACACTTTCACAGGATGAGCTGAAGGATAAAACCGGCAAATACACCGATGAAAAGGAAACTTTCGTAGCGGATATCTCGCTCAAAGAAGATACCCTCATCGTCGAAACCATGGGTTTTACTTTCTCCATCATCCCTGTCTCGAAGTCCAAATTCATATCCAAGGATGCCCCGGCAGAAATTACTTTCGAGTTTTCTCCTGCCGAAGGAGAAGCTGAGAGCGCCAAAGTGACCGTTCAGGCGGTGCAAGAAATCCAGCTTAAAAAAATGCCCTCAATCGCTCCTCTGACAGAGGTTCAGCTCAAAGCATATGCCGGCACCTATTATAACGACGAGCTGCCGGCGACGTACGTTATCGCCGTCGAAAAAGGGGAACTGTTCTTCAAACAGAGAAACGCTCCCGAAGGGCCTCTCAAAATCATGGACACAGATAAGTTTCAGTCGGGTTACGGAAAAGTGGAATTCATTAGAGGCAAAGGGAAGAAAATCACCGGCTTCCGTCTCGATGCCGGACGGGTCCGCATCCAATTCACCAAGAAATGAGATCCGGGGACATCATACTTAATTCCGAATTAAGTATGATGTCCCCCGATTATTTTTCAGTCTCCCCACTTCTCTCCGCTTTGATTTCGTAATGCTGCGACCGTTCATCGAAACGGGAGAGTAGGACCCTCGCCTTCTCTGGGACAACAGCGACTTCGTAATCCTCACCTGCAAACTCACGGACCGCATCCAGAGAATCGAAGCGCATAACCGTGACGAATTCGACCTCTTCTCCGACTGAACGACGAAGCAGTTGAATACCTTGGAAGCCGCGAATGCGCCGCTTCTGAATACCGACGAAAATCTCATGCTGCTAAAGGGCACGACTGAATCCGATCATCAGCCCTGAATCAAGCAGCGAAGAGATCGATGAGCTCAAAGATGAAATTGCGAACCGCTGACGATAAACCCGTTTTGATCGAGAAACTGCCTATCAATAACTTCCGACTGAATTTAATCCTCCGGATCTTCCCTGATGCACGCTTCATTCACATCTACAGAAACGGACTGGAAGTGGCCAGGTCGATGGATGGGAAAAAGGGGCTGACACGGCGCTGTGTTGAAATAGGTCATCCCAATCGAGGGAAAAAAAGAGCCTGATTCCGAGGCGGATTACACAGCAGAAATTTTTCAGACTTATTTTGCGGAAAAATGAGCGAATTCCTGATATCATATCGACTATAATAAGTGTCGACATTTTTCATGAACGATTCAGCCTAAATCTTTGAAGGAGGGGCGGCCATGCATTTCAAGAGATTTCACAGTCGGGAGCTGAGCTGTGTTTGTTTATTTCTATTTTTACTTTTAATCTGGAACAGTTCCTTTGCGGGTGTTTCCGCTTCCGGAGCACAGAAAGCCGAGGAAGTCTACAATCAGGGGATCGATTTATACACGGCAGGGGAGTATTTGAAGGCGATCCAGAAGTTCACGCAGGTCCTGGCCGTGGCCGAAGAGGGGATGCTGTTGGCGGACACATATTTTTATTTATCGTTGTGCAACTACTACTTGAAAGAGACGGCGAGTGCCAAGGACTGGATACGGAAGGTTCTGGAGGCCGAACCGGGGCGTGAGGTATCGTCGGTCTATCCTAAAGGGTACCGGGATCTATTCGAGCAGGTAAAGCGGGAGTATGCGGCGGATCTTGAAGCGAAGAGGCGAGAGGTGCGGCCGGTGGTGACGAAGCCGGAGGAGGAGCCGCGTCCAGTTGCGGTTCAGGCTGGTGAGAAGAAGGCCGGAGGGGGCAAGACGCTGCTTTATG
>JAFGNQ010000449.1 GCA_016926925.1 Candidatus Aminicenantota bacterium | reverse complement strand
TGAGGCGAAGCGGCATATAGAATGAGAGGCTGCCTTCCCCGCAACTCATGGTTGAGAATTCGGCTCAAACGGGCATACCACCTTTCGGCCATTCTGGCTGCTTGGTCGGCTGCCTCTTCCATTTCCGGATAAAAATAAACGTCAAAATGCTCTGTTTTCTTCACCTTGAAATTGAACTTCTCGTACTGTACCTTGTTCCGGCCGAAATACTGCGCCGAGACGAACGAAGGCAACATTGTCAGGAAAAAGCCCAGTATTATCGATATAGCAAACACATTGCTGTGCATTTTATGAGTCATTTTATCCTCCTGCACGATTGCACTTTTTATATTCCTATTTTTTCTATAGTATTTATAAATACAAACATAAAAACACATAATTTGGTTGCATAATCATCCCGTTCTTTTTTGTGCTTAATCATTATCTGCATTGAGAAAATAAATAGCAAGCTAATCAAGGCCACAATCAATATAACTTTGTACATAAAAAAAGAGCAATTTTTATGCCAACATTTTTCCCCTGAATTCTCCGATTTTCATAAGCTATCTGTCTTCATTTCAGGACACCTGATTAGACAATTCCGCTCCACGTTTCATTCCAAATGAGAGGATGACATCCCGGCAGGTTCATGACGAAACCGGCGAAGCCGGCTCAAATTTCTCGCAGCGAATTTGTGCCTTCCGGATTAGACTGCAGGCACAAGAGAACAGCGAAAGGGGATTTCACCTCCGGTATGTTCCCATAAGGTGCGCCAGTGCAAGAACGTGTCCTTCCATGGCAATCATCACATGGGCCTTTGTCGCGCCTTGAGGAAGGTCAAGCTTGGAGTCTAAAGCGTATATCTTGAAAAAATATCTGTGTGTCCCTGAAGGCGGACAGGGACCTCCATAGCCGACTTTTTTAAAATCACTCATGCCCTGACAAATTCCGTTGTCGAGTTCATACTCTGGGGGAATGCCTTCAGGAAGTCGGTCTGCATCTGCGGGAATATTAAAGATCACCCAGTGAACCCAAGTACCCATGGGTGCGTCCGGGTCATCACAAATTAGCGCCAGGGTCTTGGTCTCCTCAGGTATGTTGAGCCATTCCAAAGGGGGTGAAACATTATCCCCATCGCACGTGTATTTCTGTGGAATTTCCTTGCTATCATTAAATGCCTTACTCATGATTTGCATTTTCATCTTTCCCCTCCTTTTGTGGTAACAGGGCCGGCTACTCAAATGCAGTCGGGTTCCTTGATTCACCAATAAAATCATCCCCGGTATGCCAGGCCTATTTCACCTCGTAGAAAGACTCCAGATCTCGGAAAAAAGTTAATCTCTGAACTTGAACGAGACTTTGACTTTGACTCTGAAAGCGACGACTTTGCCCTCCTCGACCTTCATGTCGAACTCGACGGCCTCAGCAACTCTCAAGTCAGATAGGGTTCTTGTCGCTGTCTCAACGGCATTTCTTGCCGCCTCTTCCCACGATTTTGGGCTGGTGCCGATGAGCTCGATCACTTTATAGACACTTTCCATTTCGATCCCCCTTCCAAAAATTGAAAGCTAAGATAAAAAAACTGTAAAACTTTCTCCTCTTGTTGTCAATCCTTTTTACCCTGAAAGATAACCATGAATGAAATTTCGATATGTGCTTTAGATAATCCGCCATTTTATTCAGCTTAATATCATTTTGAAAATGTGTATAATGTTTATCCTGAGGGAGATAAAAAAACCGAACTCACGATGGAGGTTGTAGCCGTTGGATGTATTTGCCACTAATTTTCAAACTCTGGATTGGATCATCGTCCTTGTCTACATCTGTATTCCTGTGACGATCGGTATCGCCGTCAGGAAATACGTCCGGCAGCTCAGCGACTTCATCGTAGCAGGCCGTTCCCTCAGACTTTTCATCGCCATCGCTACATTGACCGGAACAGAACTGGGACTTGTGACGGTCATGTACAATTCTGAGTTGGGTTTCAAATACGGTCCCTCCTCATTTCACATCGGGCTTATTGAGACCGTTTGTATTCTGGCCATCGGGCTTACAGGCTTCATCGTTTACAAACTCCGCCAGCTCCGTGTGATGACTATTCCGGAATTCTATGAAATCCGCTTCGGGAAAAAAGTGCGAGTCGTCGGCGGAATTATCCTTACACTAGGCGGTATTCTGAATATGGGGCTCTTTCTTCAAGCGGGTGCCCGTTTTATGATGGGGATAACGGGGTACAGCCACCCTGCCGGACTCAAATTCTTCATGTCCGTCATGCTCATCATGGTTCTCATTTATACGGTTCTGGGCGGTATGATTTCCGTTGTTTTAAATGATTTTCTGCAATTCATCGTTTTGTCGATCGGTATGATCGTCGGGTCGTTTTATGCCATCAAGCAAATCGGATGGGATAATCTTTTTGTAGCCCCGGAAAGCGTGGACAGCGCAGCCTGGCTCAATCCTGTGTCCGAAGGCTCAGGTTTCGGGATGATCTATGTCCTGTTCATGGTGGTTCTGACATTCTCGGCCGGTGCCTTGTGGCAGTCAGGAACGCTCCGTGCTTTGTCGGCCAAAACACCCCGGGTGGCAAAACAGCTTTTTGCATGGAGCTCGATCTCTTACCTCGCCCGACGTGTTATTCCCATGCTCTGGGGAGTTTGCGCTTTCCTGTTCATTTCCCGGTCCCCGGAGCTGCTTTCCGCCTTCAAGGGCCCCGATGCTCTGAACAGCCAGTTCGGAATGCCGATATTTATCGCTAAAATTCTGCCGAGCGGCTTCCTCGGCCTCATCGCAGCCGGCATGTTCGCCGCCTTTATGTCGACCCATGACAGCTATCTGCTGAGCTGGAGCTCGGTGATCACCCAGGATATCATTGCGCCTCTTAGAAAAAGCGCCCTTTCGGATCAGGCACGGATTCGCATCACCCGGATCTGCATCGTCAGCATCGGTCTGTTCCTGCTGACCTGGGGGCTCTGGTTCGAAGCTCCCGTATCTCTCTGGAACTACATGGCCGTGACAGGAACCATATATCTGGCCGGTGCCCTCACCGTAGTCGCAGCCGGGCTGTATTGGAGAAAAGCCAGCAAAACAGGAGCCATGATAGCTTTGTACTCAGGACTTCTCGCCATTCTCGGGATAGGGCCCTGGACTCAGGGAGAGAATGTCCCCTTTTATTTCAGCGACAAATTTATCGGTCTCATGACCTTCCTGATCGCCTTTCTGGGAATGGTGTTCGGCTCGCTTTTGTTCCCGGACGAAAGGAAAGAAAAGGAGGCGCCGTCATGAACTGGATCCTGCTCTGGAAATTTGTACTCCTCCTGACATTGGGAGGTTATTCGCTGCTTGTGATCATCACTTCCCTAGGGGGAATAAAAAACATCATTTCCATGCTCAGAGATCTGCGGCAACCCCCGGATGAATCTCCCTGACACAATCAGAGCATCGGCTTGCCGCCGATGTATGTCTGCTTGATTCGGAATTCGCTGTCAAAAACCGTCAGGTGAGCATATTTTCCCTTGGTGATGCTGCCCAATTCCCTATCCAAACCGAGGACACGTGCCGGGTTCAATGAAGCCATTCGGACAGCTTGATTCAAAGGCAGATCCGTCCATTCCACAGTGTTCCTGACGCTCTGAATCATCCTAAGTACGCTACCGGCAAGAGTGCCGCCTCCAGACAGAAAGACCCGGTTTTGCCGCACCTCTATCTCCCGACCCCTAAGATCATAAATGCCGTCTCCCAAACCGGCAGCCTCGATGGAATCGGTCACAAGACAGACGTTCCGAAAACCTTTCCTGTCAAGAACAAGCTTCAGAGAAGCGGGATGGACATGGATGCCGTCAGCGACGATTTCAACAGTCACCCCATCCGATTCGAGGATAGCACCTACGGCTCCCGGATCACGATGATGGAATTTCCTCATCGCGTTGAAAAAATGGGCGGCATGCGTGACTCCTGACTCGATCGACGCCACTGCTTGCTCATATGTCGCATCGGAGTGCCCGATACTGACCACAATGCCTTTCTCGCGAAGAAGAGGGATAAATCTGTTGTTTTGGCCGATTTCAGGGGCTAAGGTCAGGATCGTAGGGACGCCTTGAGCGGCATCTATGACAACCTCAACATCCATCTCTGTCATAGGTCTGATGGTACGCACATCCTGAGCCCCACTCTGTCTTACATTCAGAAAGGGCCCTTCGATATGCAATCCCAGAGGCTTGGAAACGAGAGGGAAGCGACAAGACCTCTTGACTGCTGCGAAGGCGGCACAAACGGAATCGAGGGGCGCAGACAGGATTGTAGGCAGGAATCCCGTTGCCCCAGATCTTATGAGATGGGATCCGATGATATTCAAGCCTTCTTCATCCGCTCCCATAACATTACGTCCCAGTGCCCCGTGGATATGCAAATCGATAAAGCCGGGGGACACGAAATCCCGGCCATGATCGATGACAAAACTCTCCCCGTTCCAGGGCCTGTCACTCTGATCACAGACAGCAGCGATCCTTTCCCCCTCGATCATCACAACGCCCTCGGATAGAACTTTATCAGGAAGAATGACTTGACCTTTTAGGGCTGTTCTCGGCAATGTTGTTTGAGAATACACGATACGAAATAATTATAGTCAGATCGCGTGCTTCAGTGTCGAAGGGAGCCGGGAAACGAAAGTTAACGAACGCTAGATCAAGAACTGCCGGGCAAGAAATGAGAGCCTAGCGACGCTGCATGTCTTCAAAGGAAAATTTTTCCTGCTTGGTGTATCCTTCCGGGACTGTGTATGTCCCCGGAGGGGCATCTTTCTCAACAATCTCGACGACCTCATCGAAAGTCTTCATGTCCGCACCCATCATGTTCATAACCATCTCCGTCTTCATGTGGAATCCTTCGATCTTCATGAAGGCATCGATAGCATCCTGCCCTAAGGGCATCGTGGGATTGATCATCTGCACCATCTTGTCCTGGAATTTCTTCCAGTCGAAAGGAACATCGGTGGTGGCCCATATCTTCATCTTCATTTCCATGGTCATCATCATCATGATGGTCATAGTGAGGTCGTATCGTTTGCATTTCTTCCCGTTCACGGTCAGCGTCTCGCTAGTCGGTTCAACGGACACATCGATACTCATATTCTCCATCATCTGAGCCGCTTGTGGGGGGAGGTATTTTGAGATGTCCATGGGAAGCGCGATTTCCATGTAGGTCTTCTTTACATTATTGATCCAGAAGACCACATTCTTCTCCATATCAATGACAAAAGACTGTTCTTCTGTGAGATTCGCCATTTTATCGGCAGAGATCCACTGGTGGGTGATAATGTCCCTGGCGGGCTGCGTCTGTCCCATTATGGTCACAGCGTCGGTATGGGTCTTTTTTTGAATGTAGAAATCCGCTGAAAGAAAGATTGCGGAGAACAGAAAAAGCACAAAAAAAGTTACACAAAGTTTTCGCATAGGAACTCCTTTCCAAAATGACTTTATTTATCATAGCCTTTTTTTCACCCGATTGGCAATAGAACAAAGTCGGGTGGGTGCATTTCCGTTTCCGCGATAAGACTATCGAGAAAGGGAAGAAGTGCGAATACCAACCTTTTGAGTCACAGAAGGAGAAGGACAGGCTTCAGACAAACTCTCCTCTGGCGACCAAGAAGACCTTTCCCCCAACCAGAACATCTATCGCATCCTTCCTCTCTTCCGCTTTGAGATAAAGAAGCGATGGCCTTCCGATTTCATAGCCTTGCTCCACACGAACATCGATTCGAGGTTCTCCGAAATAGCGATTTTTCACCAAATAGGCGGCGAGACAGCCGTTGGCACTTCCTGTTGCGGGATCTTCGGGAATATCGAAATAATCCCCGAACATCCGGGCATTCAAATCATTCTCTGAAGCATAGGGCTCGGGGCAAAAAATAAAGGGGCATTTGGCCTCCACATCCTTGACGAGGTTAAAAAAAAGCTCTCTTATCAACCTGGCCCTTTTTACGGCTTCGAGTGTTTTCAAGGGAACAATGACAAAAGGAAGGCCGGTGGATACCTCTTGGACGGGAAAGCGGTCATCAATGTCTTCTGACTCAAGATTGAGGGATTTGGCTACGCTTCTCTTGTCCAAGATCCGGCCGAAAACAGGGTTTTGCTGTGCCATCCACAGTTCTCCGAGTCGACCTTGATCGTAGTTTAAAGAGACAGGGATCTGCCCCACTTTCAGGTTCAATACGACTTTTTCAACGGGTTTTTGTAGGATCTCTTGCTGTATGATAAACGCCGTCCCAAGTGTCGGGTGGCCGGCAAAGGGGATTTCTTCTGCGGGCGTGAAAATCCGGACATCGTAGCTCCCGCTGCGCTCGGATTCATTCAAGATAAAAGTCGTTTCTGAATAATTCATTTCCTTGGCGAACCGCTGCATCTCCGAAGTCGTGAGCCCGCATGCAGACCGAAAAACAGCCAGTTGGTTCCCCGCATATTTTTTTTCAGCAAAAACGTCCACGATGTAAAAAACATAATTATTCATCCTCACTTATCCTTTCATCGATATCTTCTATTTCGTAAGATGGAAAAGTTTTTTCCTTGATCTTGCCCGAATCATCGTAGCGGACATCATGCCCTTTTTTGCCATCAGGGCGGTTATCCTATTAAAATCTTCACGCCGCTGCTTTAGACAGTGCTGAACGTTTAACATGTATCACGATCGGATAATTTTTTAAAGCGGTTCGAGCATAACAAATGCATTTCCGCTTCGATAAAAGAGCCCCTCCTGTACCTTTACGAGTCGACTGCGGCCGGCTATAATGTTCCAGATTTTATTCAAGGAGATATGCCATGCCCAAAAAGATCCCCCTTCTCGCTGTCGTGCTGTGTTTAATTCTATTGAGCTGCTCCCCGGTCGACCAAGTGGACGACATCCGGTGGATCACCATCAAAGACATAGCCGTAAGTCTTCAAAACTATCCGCCGATGAGTGTCGGTTTCGACATCGACGACACGGTCTTGTTCTCAAGTCCCGGCTACTACTATGGCCAGAGAAAATATTCACCGGGAAGAAATGATTATCTTTCCATGAAAGAATTTTGGGAAGAAATGAACAACGGCCTCGATGAGTTCAGCCTTCCGAAGGACAGTGCCCTTAAACTCATAGCTTTTCATAAACAGCGGGGTGACACCATTTTTTTCATAACCGGAAGACCGCCTACAGAGACGGAGACCTTGACGGCTCTATTATCAAAAATGTTCAAACTGGAAAATCCGAACGACGTCATTTTCTGCGGCTCCTCGAGCTCCGAGAATCCGAAGATTCGGCCTCTTAGAGAATCCGGCATCCAAATTTTCTACGGAGATTCCGATGCGGACATTCAAGCTGCGCAGGTCCTCCGTATCCGGGCCATACGGATTATCAGAGCGGAAAATTCAACCCACAAACCTCTGCCGGAATTCGGGAAGTTGGGTGAGGAAGTGCTTAGAGATTCCCAATATTGAAACGACAGGTTGGGAGTTCGGCAAAAAAACATTCTTGAGGCCGGATACCCCAAGCCCTATTTCAACACGACAATCCGGCCCTCGATCTCGCAGACAAGAAGTTTGTTTTTCGCCAACCAGTCCATCAGCGCTTGGTTCAGAGGAAGTTCCGTATCCCTCATACTTTTCAGAGGGTAGCCAAAATATTTCGCCTGGGCCTGGCCGAAAACATAATCATTTGTAACAGCCGTATACACTCTATCCGGATGAAGTACTTTTCCGTTTTGCACCAGAAGAAGTCCCCCCACTTCTACGGATTCCACCCTATGCCCAAAAGGCCTGACCTCCTTGGGGTGGTAGGCATATGTGATGCCTGAGACCTGCAATCTGTCCCAATCGCGTTCCACATCGGTCTCGAGCCCATCCTTGATTTGTTGACCCGTCAATTCAAACAGAACCAATGTATTGTTGAAAGGAGAGATCTCATAGATATCGGCGACCGTTATAGGCCCCGACGAAATATCTGCCCGAATACCCCCGCTGTTCTGGAAGGCGACCTCGGCTCCGGTCTTCCACCTCATGGCATCCGTTATCCAATTTCCCAAGGCGCTTTCAACAGGGTATCCTTTTCTCGTTCTATCTTCCCGGCACTCACCGATGACCCTGCCGTACTCGCTATCAATCAGAGTCTTAAACTCCAGGACCAGGGCCTTGATTTCAGGAGCCGGTTTCAAATCGATATCCGCCCAAAGCCGGACCATATCTTCATCATACTCTACGATTTTGTCTTTCCCGACTTCTAGATGCAGAGTCCCCAGCGTCCTCTGATGGCCCAAGGTGGATTTCAGTAAAACGTCATTCACTACCTCAAACCTGCCATTTTCTTGTGCGACGAGAATCACATCGATACCTGAAATATCTTGTGCTATTTGCTCAGCGGTGTCGAATCTACCGTGAGCGAGCACGATTAGAAGATCCGTCTGTTTATCCAAGAGGTCGACATAAGGTTTCAGGGTGGCGATAACAGGGTGCACTTCCAGACCTATCGTGCTTTTTTTATCCACTTCCACTTTGAATTTTTCTTCTATGACGCCTATGACGCCGACCTTCATGCTGCCGATTTCAAAAATATGGTAGGCTTCGGGAAAGAACAACTCATTTTTTCCTTCATAGACGAGATTGCAGAGAACCGTGGGAAAGGAAGCTAATTTCACCAAGGCTTTGACGTTTTCCTGTCCCTGGTCGAAGGCATGATTACCGGGACACCAAACGTCATAACCAAGGAGATTCATGAATTCCATCATCACCCCGCCCTTGGCTCCTCGGTATTCCAGCTTTGTCGCCAAAGTGCCGGTCATGACATCACCCGTATCGATCAGGAGGACATTTTTTTCCCCATTCCTTAATACGTTCAGGTAATGGCTCACCGCTTCCATGCCGCCGACCATCCTTTGAATCCCATCCGCTTCGATGGTATAAGGAAGATAGGTTCCATGAGTATCGTTTGAATGAATGATGAGAAGAGATCCCGAACCTGAGGGATTCCGCCTGCAGGCATCAAGAGAAAAAATCAGCAGAGAAGCGAGGAAAATGAATCTTAGGATTTTTGCTGCAATCATTACACTCTCACTTTGGATCGAGTTTCTCGATGAGACTCTCGCGAATTGCTTATACCAAAGCCGGTATCTCTTGTCAAAAACTCGAAGGCACGTGGAGCCTGTTACCTCTTTATAATCGAACCGGCGACGACATTGGCCACTTTGCTCCTCATCTCGATGACAGAGCCACCGTCAGACGGGTGCACCCGGTTCGTAAGAAAAATAACGAAAGTCTCGGTGTCCGGATCGATCCAAATGGATGTACCCGTGTAGCCCGAATGGCCAAAGGAATTCGGTCCAAAGATATCCCCGCCGTTGGTCGCATAGGCCGAGTTGAGATCCCAGCCCAACCCCCGACCGGAAAAACAGGCCTCCGGATAAACGGTTGTCATCCGCTCTACCGCCAAAGGACTCAGGATTCGCCGTCCGCGAAGCATTCCATTATTGAGCATCATCTGGGCAAAAACGGCGAGGTCGTCCGCCGTGGAGAAAAGTCCGGCATTCCCTGATACGCCCGACTGCATCCTGGCTAAAGCATCATGAACGACTCCGATTAGGGGCTGCCCGTCAATCACTTCTGTGGGCACACAGAGGTTGTGAAGCTCTTTGGGAGGGCTGAAAAAAGTCCGGTTCATCTTCAACGGCCTGAAGATATGTTCATCAGCGAACCGATCGAGACTCTGACCGGTGACTTTCTCAAGGATGTAGGCTAGAGTGATGTAGCCTAAGCAACTGTAGTGGAAGACATCCCCAGGTGGATTTGATTTTTCCATCCGAGCGATATGGTCGACGAGTATTTCCGTCGTGACCGAGGGGCCGCACTTTCGGATGATTTCTTCCGGCTCCAGGTAAGGGGGAAGTCCCGAGGTATGAGTGAGCAAATGCCAGAGCCGTGCATCACCGCCTTTTTTTCCGTTTTTCTCCCTGTAAGCCTGGAATTGAGGGACAAAATGATTGACCTCATCCCACAGCCTTATGATTCCGCTCTCTACCAGAATCATGATGCAGGTGGCTGTAGCCACGGGCTTCGTGATCGATGAGATGTCGAAGATCATCTCAGGGTTCATGGGCAGCGGCTCAGGCACCCATTGGCTCTCACCGAAAGCGTCGCGAAAAACAATGCGGCCTTTTCTTCCCACAACGAGAACAGCACCGGGAAAATCTTTCCGGGCGATTGCCTCAAGGATAAGCGGCCGGACTCGATTGAGCCGCTCTGAGGATATCCCGGCATCTTCAGGCTTTATCTCAGGAAGGTTTTGAGCAAAAGAAAAGGACATGAGGATCAATAACCACGTCCAAACCAAGCCCGCCCGGTTCATTCGATCCCCTCGGCTAATTTCGGCCCTGTCTTCTCACATAGATTGGATATTGGGACACAACGGAATCAGCCTGTTTGTTTTTCCAGAGTGATTTCACCGGAAGATCCATCGTCGGTCTCCCAGTGACCGGTCATGGTATTCCCCTCTACTTTGAGCGTAATGGAGACGGCCATCGTCGCGTATCCGTCGTAGATGGAAAAGTTGAACTTGAGCAGGTCCTCCTTGAATTCTACATCCTCGCATTCCGTTTCCATAAGCATGCCGAAAGAGTCGGATAGGATCCCGGTATATCCATCCTCCGATTTTTCAAGCACGAGAGTCAATTCATCGGTTCCCTGATCAGGAATTTCTGTCTCCCCCAGCCAGGTGCCGCTGATGTCCGCAGTCCGGCAATACACAAATCCGGAAACGACAGCGAAAACAAAAACAATGAAAGACCCGATGGCAGCCGTTTTTCTCATAAGCCCTCCAGGTTAAATGGGTTTATTGGGATTGTGCCTAAAACAGCAATCCGTTTCAAGTATAAATACGGTTTTCCTTATGTAAAGTTTCGGGCTATCATTGAATTAAGATCTCGTTTTGAATCTGTTTTTTTCCCGGTCAAGGACATTTGTCCGGATGGAAGCAAAAAAAGCCAAAAACAGAAAAAAAACAGCAAAAACGTCCACCACTGTCTTGTTGACCTCAAGCCCGGTAAACGATTGGATGAGAAATGTCAGGTACGATGGAGGCATATCGTAATGCCCCAGTTTCATCCTCACCTGCCAGTGCCAATCCGTGCTGGGACAATAGCCGAATCCGTACCATATCCCCAGGAAAAACCAGGACATAACCGTGAGCGACAAGACAATCAGGTTGAGCCTGCGCGTTTTCTTCCAGGTCCACCCGAAGAGATTGAAGAGAATAAGAATCGAATGGAACACGAAAAAAAACTTGTCGCAAACTACGTACATCAAACAACCCCTTCAGCACAGTTGCTCTCGCTTCCGTCAGGGTTTGCGAATTCCCGTTATCCCACACGGGAAGCTTCTCATCTGTATCATATGAAGATATTCAATACCCTGCAGCCTTACCCTCTCCGCGCGGATCGGAACCTCCTTCAAAACGCACCGGATACCCCCCTTTATCGTAGGCAACAGCCAATCCGTGGGCATTACCCAAACCTTGGACAATCCGAATCTTATGGCCCAAAGCTTGCAGTTCTTTCCGGATGTTTTCCGGAATTCCCTCTTCCATCAGGATCCAGTCCGGTTCTGCAAAGCTGATCCTGGGTGCAGCGATAGCCTCCTGCACATCCATCTCAAAATCGATAATATTCATCACCATTTGCGGGACGGTTTGGCCGATCGTGTGCCCGCCGGGCGTCCCAATGGCGATCCAGGGCTTCCCATCTTTGACGATAATTGTCGGACAATCGCCGGAAAGCTTCCTGTGCCCGGCATGAGCATCCATAGGATTCCCCTTAGGCTCGAATGTGCAATAAGCGAGAGAATTGTTCAGCCATATGCCGGTTCCTTCTGGCATAATCCTGCTGCCGAAGGCGTTTCCGAGCGTTTGGGTGGCACAGACGATATTTCCCTTCCTATCCGCAACGACGAAATGGGTTGTGTGCCGGACTTGATTTTCCGTTGCGGCGGGAGGAACGAAGGGTGTCGCCTTGTCCAACAAGATGCCGGCCACGGCTTCTTTCCAGTAGGAATCCGAAAGGAGCTTTTCCAGAGGCGGAGGATTGATCTCGGGATCTCCTGCATAGGCGAGTCTGCACCCAAAGGCATGTTTTGTGACTTCGGCAAACCGGTGGAGATAAGCTGCGCTGTTGTGGCTGAGAGATGTATTGTCGAAACAACTCATCATCCCCAGTCGAATTAGAGATGGAAAAGCTGTCGACGGCGGCGATGCGGTATAGACCTCATGGCCTCTGTATTCGATATGTATCGGCGCCCACCATTCCGCCCGGTCGGCTGTCAGGTCCTCGAGCGAAAGAAATCCTCCCGATTTTTTCATCTCCGCATCTATCGCTTTCCCGATTTCTCCTCCATAAACAGCCTCAGCTCCTTTTTCCGCAATCATCCTCATGGATCCCGCCAGATCTTTTTGGATCAAGATTTCACCCTCTTTTAGCGGCAGCCCATCCTTCCCATAGAATGTCTTGGCGTGATCGGGAAAATCATTGAAGGCATAGCCGATCATAGATGCGGTTCGTTCACTTAAAACATAACCCTCATCCGCAATTCGAACGGCGGTCTCAAAAAGCTCCGGCCATGCCAAATCGCCGTACTCCCTGGACATGGCTTCCCAGGCATTGACATTGCCCGGGGTCGACACGGCTTTCGGCCCCCTTCTGTTCTCCAGGTAATCGGGTGTCGGAGGCCGGAAAACATCCGAATCCACGGCAACGGGTATCTTTCCGCTGGAATCGAGAAATCGGATTTCCTTTTTCAGGGCATCATAGACGAGAATAGTTCCGTAACCGCCGATCCCGGACATCATAGGTTCGACGACATTGAGCACAGAAGCTACGGTCACGGCCGCATCGAAAGCATTCCCGCCTGATTCAAGAATATCCAAGCCCGCCTGTGTCGCCAAAGAGTGTGCGGAACTGACCATCCCCTTGGCACCGACTGCCGGCTCGGAACCGGTACCGTCGGCGACCACCGTGGAAGGTGCTCGGTGACCGCAATGCAATGAGATCAAACTCACAAGTAGAGCAAAGAACAGTCCATAAGTGCGCATTTTTTCCTCCATGGTATCATCAAAATTCCGCCTTGCATTTCACACATAACCTATTCATTATTATGCAATGACACGCGATTATCAACTCATAAATTATCAAGGTCGACACCTCCGTTCCCGTTGCGATCCTAAATCAGCAGGTCCCATGGCACGGGTAATAAAAAAGTCAATTTCGGTTGACAGAAAGGGCCTTCTTTATATATAACCTCTGGCAATCATGCTGCCTTTTTTAGCCCTATTACCGATTCTTTCCGTATTCATACTCATCGTCCTGTTCCGATGGCCTGCCACAAAGGCAATGCCCATCGCCTTTCTCATCACATGTTTTCTTGCCCTCGGAGTTTGGAAAACACCCTTCCTGCAAGTGGCAGCTGCATCCATAGACGGTCTCATAACAGCAGCGGCTATTCTTTATATTGTGCTCGGAGCCATCATTCTCCTGAACCTCCAGCAAGCGAGCGGAGCCATCTCTTCCATTCGGCGTAGCATGTTTCTCATATCTCCAGACAGGCGGATTCAAGCGATCATCATCGCCTTTCTCTTCGGAGCCTTCATCGAAGCGTCAGCCGGATTCGGAACACCTGCCGCAGTGGCAGCCCCTTTATTGGTTGCGATAGGCTTCCCGGCCATGGCTGCAGTCATGGTATCTCTGATCATTCAGAGCACTCCTGTCTCTTTCGGTGCCATCGGAACACCTATTCTCATAGGAGTCAATTCCGGCTTGAGCGGTCAAACAGAAGTCATGAATTATCTTGCCGCCCACAACATCGACTTCCCTATCTACTTGAAGATGATAGGCAGCAAAGTTGCCATAATCCACGGCATAGCAGGAACCCTCATTCCCCTCATTCTCGTCATGATGATGACCCGGTTTTTCGGAGAAAAAAGGAATTGGACGGAGGGCTTATCCATATGGCCCTTTGCCCTCTTCGCAGGTTTGAGTTTTACGATCCCTTACACTCTTGTCGGGATCTTCCTGGGGCCCGAATTCCCGAGTTTGTTCGGATCACTGCTCGGTTTGATGATTGTCATACCTCTGGCAAAAATGGGATTTCTCGTTCCAAAAACATCTTGGGATTTCCCCGCAAAGGATACATGGCCGGAAGGATGGACAGGGGTAAAGGTCGGAGTGTCGGAAGTCATTAAGTCGGAAATGGGAATCTTCCGGGCATGGCTTCCCTATATGCTCGTGGCCTTGTTTCTACTTTGCAGCCGTCTTTGGTCGCCTGCAAAAAATTTTCTTGCGTCACTTTCCCTGGAATGGCTCAATATATTTCAAACGCCCATATCCACTAGCTTTCAGCCTGTTTTTCTTCCCGGCTTCTGGTTTTTTGTAGCAGCCATTCTCACCTTGGCTATCCAGGGAATTGCATTTAAGCAAACAAGACAAGCCGTCCACAAATCTTTCAAATCACTCATCGGTCCTACCATAGCCTTGGGTTTTGCCGTCCCCATGGTCAAAGTGTTCATCAACAGCGGAGTTCCCGGAGAAATGGACAAGATGCCGGTCGTTCTGGCCGCAGGTGCCGCAGCCTTTGCCGGAAAAGCTTGGACGATGATCGCACCTTTAATAGGTGCTCTGGGGGCCTTTATCGCAGGCAGCAACACGTTTTCGAATATGATGTTTTCCCTGTTCCAGTTCACGACAGCCATCAAAATTGGAGCCATTCCAGGAGTCATCGTTGCACTTCAAGCAGTAGGAGGAGCTGCCGGAAACATGATCTGTGTGCACAATGTGGTTGCGGCCTCGGCCGTAGTGGGTTTGCTGGGCAAAGAAGGCCACCTGATCCGCAAAACCCTGATCCCTATGACATATTATGTGGTTGTAGCGGCACTCTCAGGCATCATTCTTCTGCGGATATTCACTATTTGATCCGGAGAAAACGGAGTCGCCCAGACTTTTTCATTTGACACAATGCGAGCAAAAGCACACCTTATTAGTCCGGTCTTCGACTCCTTGCCGGCTTTCATACCCTTACGGAGCCAAAATTTCATACAGAGAGCAATAAAAAGTTGCCAATTACTAGAAAGCAAATTATAATTTTATAATCAAACGAGGGGTTTCAAACCCAAAACGGAGGAAAATATGCAAAGGAAAACTCCGATGGCCAATTTGGGAATAGTCGTAACGTTAGGAGCAGTTTGGGGATTGTCCGAAGCAGCATTGGGCATGCACCTCAAACAATGCGCATCGCACGTCTCCGGATCGTTGATGACGGGCATAGCACTCTTTTTCATCGCCGCAAGCTGGTTTGTCTCGAGACGGATTCTGGGCGTCATGCTTCTCATTTTTGTGGCCTCTCTTATGAAAATGTTCGATGCGCTTCTATTGGGTCTTCCCATTCTCCACGGAGCTATCGCCAATCCGATTTTCGCCTTCATAACAGAGGGTACGGCTTTTTTATTCATCATGATAATCCTCAGAGATCAGCTATCAAGGAAGCCGGCAGGGCAAGCTCTTTCAGGCGGGATGGCCGCGCTCCTCGCCGCAAATCTTTTTCCGCTGGTCAAGTTCGCAACCGGAATACCCGCTTGTGTCGTTCCTGGAACAGGATATCCCCTGTCCTTGTATTTTATCCACTATGCCATTCTTTTTTCTCTGATGACCGTTCCCGCAGGATTCTGGTTGGGCGCTAAGATAGAAGAATTTGCAGCCGCCTCTCCCGAATCCGCTTCCAACAGAAGATTCGACCGCCTAATCTCCCCGGCAGCATTGGTTCTTTGCCTGGCAATCATGGCCCTCTTGCGTCTTGTTTAGCACAGTGTGCCTTAAGAAGGAGATGACCATGGAAAATCAACAAAAGAAACAAAGCAAATCCGTATCACGGCGCGATTTTCTCAGGGGAATTGGAGGGGGAGCCGTCGGTGCCACTATCGTTCCAAAACTTTTTGCCCAAGAGGCGGCAGCGATCCAGACAAAAATGGGCCCTATTCCGCTCTATTCCGCCAAGCAGGTTACGATGAGAGTTAACGGAGTGAAACACACAATTGTCGTCGATCCGATGGAAACGCTGCTCGATGTTCTTCGAGAAAGACTCAACCTGACCGGAACAAAGCGCATATGCAACCAAGGAGAATGCGGGGGCTGTACCGTCCTTATGGACGGCAAACCGATCTACTCCTGTCTCTTTCCCGCATTTCGGGCCGATGGGAGGGAAATCGCCACCATCGAGGGTTTGGCCGAAGGAGAAAATCTCCACCCCGTCCAACAAGCCTTTATCGATACCGATGCCTACCAATGCGGGTTTTGCACGCCGGGATTTATCATGGCTTCCGTAGGATTTCTACAAGCGAATCCGAATCCCAGCCTTGATGAAATCAAAGGTGCGCTTTCCGGAAACATTTGCCGCTGCGGTAATTACCAGCACATCTTCAAGGCCCTTTCCGAGGCCGCCCAAAAAATGAGGAGGTCTTAAAATGTCGAGCACCAAAAACAAGGATGGCATTAAGAACTCCGGTCTCATCTACAGGAAAATCTCCAAAGACACAAGGCCGGATGTGCCGGCGGCTCCTCCAGAGAAATCCCCGCAGGATTTCAAGATCATAGGGAAATACACAAAACGAATCGACGGCGTTAAGATCGTGACCGGAAAGGCTCCCTACACTCATGATATCAACCTAAAAGATATGCTTCACGGTAAAATATTGAGGTCCCCTCACCCAAAAGCCGAGATTCTCTCCATCGATTTGAGCCGGGCAAAGGCGCATCCGGGAGTCAAAGCGGCGATTGAACTCGATGTCAAAAAAGTACGGTACATCGGCGACAAAATCGCTGCCGTTGCGGCCGTGGATGTAAAGACAGCGGCAGAGGCACTCAAACTGATTCAAGTCGACTACAAGCCTCTCCCCTATGCGGTAACAGAAGCAAAATCGAAGGAAGAGGGCTCCCCTCAGGTACATGACGATAAGCCGAACATCTTTAAATTCAACGACCAGAAGCGGGGCGATGCCGAGGCAGGATTCGAAGACGCAGATGAGGTGGTGGAACACACCTACAGAACTCCTGTCGAGATCCATCACCCTGCGGAAACACACTCCAGCATAGCCAAATGGAGAGGAGACCACCTGACAGTCTGGGATTCCACTCAGGGCATCCACAGTGTCAGGGACGGACTTGCGGGTGCATTGCAGATACCCATCAGCAAAGTCAAAGTCATCAAACATTATATGGGCGGCGGATTCGGGAGCAAACTATTCCTCTGTGAGCACACGGTTGTCGCTGCGCTTTTAGCCAGAGAATGCAAAAAGCCCGTCAAAATCGTTCTTTCACGTAAAGAAAACGCCTTGTGTGTCGGGAACCGGCCTTCGAGCCTTCAAACCTACAAAGGCGGTATCAAAAAAGACGGCACACTGACAGCGTTTTCCCTGGTTAACTACACTTGCGGCGGACTCGACACAGGAG
>JAFGNQ010000448.1 GCA_016926925.1 Candidatus Aminicenantota bacterium | reverse complement strand
GAAGCAGCCCATGAGACTGTAGTGGACTACGTCGAATGGGTTGTGAGGAAGCCGATGTGCCAAGATCGGCTCGCCTGGAAGGTAAAAACTGACGAAGATATGAATTAAAGTCTTTTGAAGTTAAGTGTCGACAGTTTTTATGAATAATTCAAGCTACATGTTTTCGAGGGCTTCGATGCGCTTTTCAATGGGCGGGTGTGTGCTGAAGAGAGCATTCATCTTCCCCTTTATATCTTTGAGCGGGTTCACGATGTAAAGATGCGCCGTCGCTTTGTTAGCCGCCTCTAAGGGCTCTTTATCGGCAGCCAGCTTCTTCAGGGCAGAGGCCAGGCCTGGGGGATAACGGGTCAGCATGACCCCGCTTGCATCGGCCAAATATTCCCGCTTCCGCGACACGGCGAGCTTCAAAAGTTGGGCGATGATAGGAGAGAGAACTGCCAGAACGATGCCGACGACAATCAACACATTCCCGGCGTTCCCGCCTTGTCTGTCGCCGCTCCGGCGCCTGCCGCCTCCCCAAAAAAAGCTCCTCATGATCCAATCGCTGAGAAGGACAATCACTCCCACCATGACCACAGCCAGCGTCTGGACAAGAACATCATAGTTCTTGATGTGCGACATCTCATGGGCGATCACACCTTCGAGCTCCGCCCGATCCAGTTTTTGAAGCAATCCTTTGGTGACGACAATGACTGAATTTTTTGGGTTGCGGCCCGAGGCGAAAGCATTGGGGGCCGTGTCATCGATAATATAACAGCGAGGTTTAGGAATCCCGGCCGCAATGGCCAGACCCTCCACGATATTGTAAAGATAAGGGTAGTCGTCTTTGGAAATCGGTTTGGCGCGACTGACGGCCAGGACGATTTTATCGCTGGCATAATAGCTTCCGAATGTCAAAAAAACGGCAATGATAAGGGCAGGAATCACTGCGTAAGATCCGAGCGTCGTCATCTGTCCGAAGAACCACGACAGCGCGAAAATCAGAGCCAGAAAAAACAGAATGAGGAAAAAAGACTTTCTTTTATTCCCGGCGATCTGCTCGTACATGTTTTTTTCAGACCGTAAAACCCCGGCTTAAAACTCCACCTTCACCGGCTCGCGGGCCTCAGCTCCTTCGATCTCGAAGTATTCTTTCTCTTTGAAGTTGAACATGTTGGCCACAATATTTGAGGGAAAAACCTGTTGTTTGGTGTTGAACTTCATGACAGTATCATTATAGAACTGCCGTGCATAGGCGATCTTTCCTTCGGTTCCGGCCAGCTCTTCCTGAAGCATCAAAAAGTTTTGGTTGGCTTTGAGGTCGGGATAGCTTTCGGCAACCGCAAATAAAGATTTGAGAGCGCCCGACAACATGTTCTCCGCCTCGCCCTGTTCTTTCACAGTCCCGGCATTGATTGCTTTTGTCCGGGCTTCGGTCACATTCTGGAAAGTTTCCCTCTCATGCTTGGCGTAGCCTTTCACCGTTTCCACCAGGTTGGGAATCAAGTCGTATCTTCGCTTCAGTTGGACATCGACCTGAGCCCACGCATTATCCGCACGGTTTCTTAAGGTCACAAGCCCGTTATAAATGCCGACAAAAGCGATGATCGAAACCGCAATGACTATCAGCACAACGATAAATCCACCCATCTGCTTTCTCCTTTTCAAAAAGACAACATTTTATACATGATAAACATATTCCCCGTAAAAAAACAATCGAAATCACTTTAGGGGGGACGTTTCAACTTTTTAATACCGAACAGCTCTGCGTTTTATTCATGGAACAGCAGTTGGGTTGTTATCCGAAGAACGGATCGATTTTAATATCTACAGTGCCGATTTTCTTCTTAATCGAATCGTCCGAATATTTGTTGACACGGCCATGCCACAATGATATATTTTTCATCCGTCTGAAGTGGATGAAAAGCAATTTTTCAAAAAAAACACCGTAAAGGAGGTCTAATTATGTCTTTAAAACAAAAATTGCAGTCCAAGATCGACCCCATGCGCGACAGAGTTCGAAAGATGGTCAAGGAGCACGGAGATCAGAAGATTAGCGACGTAACGATTGCCCAAGCGTACGGCGGCATGCGAGGCGTCAAATGCATCGTGACGGAAACTTCAGCCCTCGATCCCATGGAGGGAATTCGTTTCCGTGGCTACAACATCCCGCAACTCAGAGCGAAGCTTCCCAAAGCTCCGGGCGGATCAGAGCCGATTCCCGAAGGAATCTTCCACCTCTTGCTGACCGGTGAGCTTCCCACTGAAGAGGATGCCGCTGAAATCACGGCGGAATGGAAAAAACGAGGCAAGCTTCCCGATTATTTGATCGACATCCTCAATGCCATCCCCGATGACACACATCCCATGACACAATTTTCTCTGGGCATACTTGCTCTCCAGAGAGATTCCATCTTTGCGCAGCAGTACAGAGAAGGCATCAGCAAAATGGAATATTGGGATCCCATGTATGAAGATGTCATGAATCTAACGGCCAAGCTCCCGAAGATTGCAGCCTACATCTACCGCAAGTCCTACAAGAAC
This sequence comes from Candidatus Aminicenantota bacterium, assembly GCA_016926925.1. Next base: position 3,004 of record JAFGNQ010000448.1, on the reverse strand, counting down.
GGCAAGCACATTCCTGAAGACCCCAACCTCGATTGGGGCGGCAATCTGGCTCACATGGTCGGCGTTACCGACGACGAGGCCTTCAAAGAACTCATGCGGCTCTATCTGGTTATTCATACCGATCATGAAGGCGGAAATGTCTCAGCCCATACGACTCATCTTGTCGGTTCGGCTCTATCCGATGCCTACTATTCTCTCTCCGCAGGAATGGACGGATTAGCCGGTCCACTCCACGGTCTGGCCAACCAGGAAGTGCTCCGCTGGGTCATGGCGGTCATGGACAAGCTGGGAGGAGTTCCGACCAAAGAACAATTGAAGGATTTCTGCTGGGAAACGCTGAATTCCGGACAGGTTATTCCCGGATACGGACATGCGGTTCTGCGCCAAACCGACCCGCGGTATGTCGCACAGAGAGATTTCGCCCTGAAACACCTTCCTGACGATGACATTTTCAAAGTCGTGAGCCTGCTCTATGATGTCGTTCCGCCCATCCTGGAAGAACAAGGCAAAGCCAAAAATCCGTGGCCCAATGTCGATGCTCACTCCGGAGTTCTGCTCCTGCACTACGGTGTAACGGAGTACGATTTCTACACAGTATTCTTCGGTGTGTCCCGTGCCCTGGGTGTTCTGTCATCACTGATCTGGGATAGAGTGCTCGGTCTGGCCATTGAAAGGCCCAAAACCGTCACCACGGATTGGATTGAAAGCCAAGTCAAGAAGTAATTCGCACCAGTACGAGAAAAACAAAAAAGAGTAGCGGGACTCCCATCCCGCTACTCTTTTGCTTTCCTGATTCCTTTTCCCCCGCCAAAAAAATAAAACCTCTTCATTTAAAGAACACTTCTGCACAGCAAAGCCTCTTGAACGAATAAGCAGACTGCTTCCTCAGCTATCATTCAGTCCAAGGATTCTAAAGATTACATTGCCAGAGAGAAAAACTTCAAGATATCCATGAGGTCATTGCTTGTAAAGGTCACTTTTGTAGGTCCGGCCTTCTTGGCACCCGGAATCCAGGAGACTTCGTTCGCCCTCTTCTCGTCCTTGTAAGTGACTTCCATAACATAAGGAGGAGTGAAGGTAAAGGGCTTAAAACTTTTCACCCGCTTCAAGGCTTCGATCGTTTTCTCCTTGATGAGCTCCCGAGCTTTATTCGGATGAAGCATCTTTGCGGCATTCCCGATACCCTCTTTGACCGGAGCGATCACCACATCTCCAAAGAGTTCTTTTGCCTGATTACAGATGGCCAGATCTCCGGCAACCAGAACGACGGGCACGCCGAAATTTCCGGCAATGAAGGCGTTGATTCCTGCTTCCGGCATTTTTTGGCCGTTCAAGACAACATCATAAAGGCTTCCCGACATTGTATGATCCAAGGTTGCATCCGGGGTGTTGGCTCGGGCATGGTAGCCGACGAAAATCACGGCATCGAACGACTTGTCGATACCCTCCATCATGTCCAGAGGTCCGCCGGACCAATCCCGGATCAGCTCCGCTTTCTCATTGAGGAGGTCCGGAAGGATATTGCGGCCGCTTCCGTGAGAGTCACGAACCAGGATCTTCGTGGCACCGGCCTCCAAAGCCCCCTCGATAGCGGCGTTGGTTTCTTCCGTCATCAATTTTCGAAAAAGGTCATAGTCTTTGCCGCTTCGGGTCACTTCTTCCCAATGAATGACACCGCAGACTCCTTCCATATCTACAGAGATAAACACTTTGAGGTCGTCTGCGGAAAGACCCAGCACCGCAACAAAAAAAATAAGAATGACCGCACCAAACATCTTTTTCATACTGTGTCCTCCTTTTTTTCCATAATCAACCCGATGATACCTCCGGCCGAAAAAAACCTTGTTTTGGGCCTACCTTTCGACCAGCAATGACTCCATTCTCTATCTCCAAAAACAGAGCTGTCTTCACCGGGTGATCTATTGTTGTGAAACTCAATGCGCAAAATGATGGGTTTATCTGTTCCTGTTCACGGCGATATGGATCAAGTCATTGAGCATGCTGAATCCGGTTTCTCTTTTTCCCGCTCCAGGCCCCACAATCGTCACTTCCCCGAGAGTATCCGTGACAATGGTCACGGCATTGGTGGCACCCATGACGCCGGCCAGGGGGTGGGTGTGGTCCACTTCTTCGGGGCCGACCGAGGCTTTGACATAACCACGCTCGCGCCACACCTTTCCGATGAGCTTGAAACGTTTCCCTCTGCTTTTCGCATCCACGATGGACGCTGCTGTAATCCCCGTGATACCCTCACAAGGATAATCAAAAGGTTTGGTACTCGCGCCGAAGAAGACATTGGCCAGAATCGTAACTTTTGCCAGGGCATCCCAGCCTAAAACATCCGCATCCGGGACAGCCTCCGCATAGCCGAGATCTTGAGCCTTCTTCAAGGCTTCCTGGTAAGGGAGGCCTTCCTCCATCCGGGTGAGGATGTAATTCGTCGTCCCGTTCAAGATCCCTTTGATCTCTTGAATGGCGCTCCCTGCGAGGGTTTCACGAATGAGGTTGATGAGAGGTGTTCCGCTCATCACGGTTCCCTCGAAAAGGAGCTGAACCTTCATTGCTTTGGCGATTCTATCCAGCTCTTTGTATTTCAAGGCTAATGGGCCTTTGTTGGTTGTCACGACGTTCATGCCCTTGCTGAGGGCGGCATCGATATGGGACGTGGCCGGCTCGGCGGTCTTGATGTTGGTGTAGGTCGCCTCGAGCATAACATCGGCTTCCGAATTTTTGATCATGCTCAATGCATCACCATCATAGCGGCTTTCCTTCATCTCACACAACAGTGTCTCTGCTTGGACTAAATCGAGCGCTTCCCGAAGGTTCAATCCTTTGGGATTCAAAGCACTCCCCTTCAACTCATCCGCAATTCCGACGACAACCGGTTTTAAGCCGTATTTTTTTGAAAGATATTCCTTTTTTTCCAGAAGCAACTCCGCAAGCCCCTGGCCTACAGTGCCAAACCCGACAAAGAGTAAACGCATTGTTGTCCTCCTATGATTCG
>JAFGNQ010000447.1 GCA_016926925.1 Candidatus Aminicenantota bacterium | reverse complement strand
GCTCTTTTTCCATCAGAAATTGACAAATAAAAGGATTGATGGTCCATCTTCCATGGGGTTCGGAAGATAATCCGCTATTCCATAATTTTTTTTAATTTCTCTGACAACTTTTTTATTCCCGAGGATATGGGTAATTCCAAATAGTTGTTTTTTGAGACGTCCTGGAAATGATCTATAAATCGCTTTTCCAGCCAGTGCAACTCATCATAACTGCGGCCCTGTAGCCAAGACCATCCGCCAAGACGGTCAATGACCAATCTTATCTGGGCATCTTTCGGTTGCTCTCCGCGCTCAAGCCCTGTCATCACCATCCCCCATGCCTCGAGGCCTTTAGGTTTTAGACTTTCCAAAATTATATTGGATATTTCAGCGGGCTTCGGAAAGCTGGGAAATTCCCGTACTTTTATCAGCTTTTTTGCAGCCAACTCTATTTGTTCGATGGTAAACTCTTCGAGTGCCTGAAAATATAGCTCCGTTTTCACGGCTGTTGGGCCCCGGCCGGTATCGAATATTTCTCCAAGCGCTGCCATCACTGCTGCGAATCTTTTGTTATCCTCTTTATTCATGTTGCATCTCCTTTATACGCAACCATTCATCTATACCGTTATATCTATCATTTTTATTATGACTGTTCATTTTGATCGCTAGCTGATCAAATTTTTCTCGGAGTTTGTTTGTAGAAAGGATGTTGCTCCGCCAGAAGTGATCATTCTGACACCAGCGGATTACTCTCTCGAGTTCAGATGGTGTTCTGCCATCGATCCTGATCGCTCTGTCTATGTGAGTAGCCCATTTCTTCAGGTCAGGCTGCTTGAATTGCGGTGACTGATTCCGGATGAGTGAGAGAAGCAATTGGGCAAGGCGGTATGGCTCGCTTCCTTCGTCGATTTTCGACGAAGAAGTCTGTTTATTCTTTTCACTATGTATGTTGTTACTAATAGTGGCCCTTGATCTGGCCCCCAATTTTTCATTATCTGCCCCTTTTCTGGCCCTTTTGGCGTCTAACACATTGAAATCAATCAACATGATCTGTCCCTTATCTGGCCCCTCTTTTTCCAATATCTGGCCCCTGATCTGTCCCCTCTGATTTTGCTTCTTGCTGGTCCGGTCCGGATAGTCAACCATGGCTCCGATGCGTTCTAAGAAGAGCCTGGTTCGCTTCCGGGTCCATCTCCAGGATTTTGAAAGCCCAACTACTGACACAGCTTTTCCCTGGTACAAATTCAGTTGCAGGCTGAAAACAGCTTCAATCTCACTGAACGGCCGATCTGTCGGAAAAAATCGTGAAAGCCCACTGTGAACAGGCACCCATGAAACATTCATACTCGGCTCCCGGCAAGTGACCGAAAATCGACTGAGATGCCCATCTTGAACTCGATTTCATAGAGGTCTTTGAAGTCCACGAGCATCTTATTTCCCCTCTACCAGCGCCCGGATATCTGAAGCCCTCCAGACTGTTACTCGTTCACTGAGCTTAATTGGCTGAGGATACTTGCCTTGCTTGACACCGGCCCACCAATGTGAGCGGGAAACAGGCACAAATTTAAGTACCTGCCAAATCCTTAACAAACCAGCTTCGGGGATTTCCCCGGTGGTTTGTCCATTAAAATTTTTTGACATAAACCATCCTCCAATAATGTCTTTTGGTGATTAGCGTAGGATGGTTATCTAAATAACTGTCAAGCAAAAAAATGCATAAAAAAAGCTGGGAGGCATTCCCAGCTTTTTCTTTAAAACTCAATATATTATAAATATATCGCGATTGGTGGTGGAGGTGTTACTAAAAAAACATGCAGTAACAGAAATAACAAAGAGGAAATTTCAGGATTTATTCGAAGTGGTCTTCTGGCTCTTCCTTCTTGCTCTCTGTACTCGCATTTTAAGAGCAGCAATCTGCGCTTCACCTAGGCCGTTGTCCATACCGAGAAGGCGCCCTATCCGAACGTCCGTTATGCGGTAAGAGCCCTCTTTATCAAATAATTCAACGGCTATCTGACCCTTACTTGCACCCTCTGATTTTCGCATCCTTATGTAGTCTTCAGCAGCCAGCAAGGGTCTGTCTTCTTTTGCTCCATCATCTTTTTCATAGACAATATACTTCGTATCCTGTCGAACGGATAGTTCATAAAGTTCCTCCTCTGTTCCGACATTAATCCACTGCCATTCCTTTCTATAATTATCCGGCGGGCTACCTTTATATACCTGCGGCAGCCAGTGAAAGAGATGCAAACAATCCCTGAGTGTCGATGCATCGGTGTTCAAGACGGCCTCTTCATCGCCTGTATATCTTAAATCGCGGGGGTAAAGTTTTGAAGGATGGTGGTCTGTTTCCGGCCAGACCCCATTGTTCTTTTCCCTGTACCGCAGTCGGAATTCTTGTCTGGCTTTTCTTTTTTCCCTGGGAAATGGAGGAAGTTCAGCAACGAGAATGTAGAGTGGTGGTTCAGGTCTCGAATTCAAATACAAACTGACTCTTTTAATCAGAGTATCATCTTTGGCCCAATTCAAAACAATAGATTTAAGCCTACCAAAATGGATGGCAGGGTACATTTCTTCGATCATGCTCATGATGCATCCCTCCTTTTCATGGGTAACACCTCTGCTCCCGCCTTCAGACCATCCAGGTAATCGGCCCATTTCTGCATCATGTTTCGGCGTTCTTCGAGGTGAGATGTTCGGTTGTAGGCCCGCCCGTTCGGATCCCTTACGGCATGGGCAAGTTGGTGTTCGATGAAATCCGGCCTGAACTGCAGGACCTCATCAAGGATGGTACGTGCCATCGCCCGGTATCCATGCGCGGTCATTGAGCCCTTTTCATATCCCATCCGCCGGAGCGCCGCGAGAATTGCGTTGTTGCTCATCGGGCGGGCCATGGACCGCGCAGAGGGGAAAACATACTTGCTCACCCCCGTCAGCTGTTTAAGTTCTTTCAGTATTTCCAAAGCCTGCTTTGAAAGTGGAACAAAATGAGACTGTCTCATCTTCATTTTCTCTGCCGGTATCTTCCAGAGGGCCTCGTCGAAATTGAATTCTGCCCACTCGGCGTGCCTTAGTTCTCCCGGCCGAACGAAGAAGAGGGGGGCCAGTTTCATCGCACACTTGACCACGAAACTGCCTTGGTAACCGTCGATGGCTCTCAGGAGTTGAGCCACCTCCTTCGGATCGGTGATTGCCGCAAGATGCTTTTTCTCGGGCTGAGGGAGTGCCCCTTTAAGATCACTCGATGGATCCCGCTCGGCTCTTCCGGTTGCTACGGCATAACGGAACACCTGGCCGGCGATAGTCCTTATGCGATGAGCGGATTCAAGAGCTCCCCGACTTTCCACCCGGCGCAGCACTGCAAGAAGCTCCGGCGCCTTGATTTCCTTAATGGGCCTTTTTCCTATCCACGGAAACAGGTCGCGCTGCAGGCGGCTCATAATGGTCACTGCATGTCCAGTTGTCCAGGTTGATTGAAACTTTTCATGCCATTCCCGCGCGATTACCTCAATGGTTTCCGTTTCCTCGGTAGCAGCTTGTTTTTGCGCTTTCCGAACCGCTCCGGGGTCGATACCGTTGGCAATCTGACTTCGAGTATCCTCTCTCCGTCTTCGAGCCTCAGACAGTGAAATTTCCGGATAGCTCCCTAATGCAAGTAGCTTTTCTTTTCCCTGTACACGGTATTTCAATCGCCACAGCTTGCTGCCCTTCGGAGTGAGCAGCAGGAACAGCCCTCCGCCGTCAAACAGCTTCCTTGGTTTTTCTGGAGGCTTGGCATTGCGAATCTTCGTATCGGTAAGAGCCATGTCCATTTTCCTCCATTTGGGGGTACGCAATTTGATTGGGGGTATATTTGTCAAAAAAATACCCCCAAATTTTGGAGATGTCAATGGACTTTGACGGACAATAGTGGATGAACAGAAACAAAAAACCCGCTCATTTCAGCGGGTTTTGCACTTAATTGGACTGTATTGGACTACCTTCTGGTGGAGGCGGGGGGAGTCGAACCCCCGTCCGGAAACATTCCATCAAGATGTCTACATGCATATCTCGATCTAAAAGTTTTCGCTTTCAATTCGTGATCAAGCAAGACTCCTCGAAAGCACACCTGCAAAAGTTTTCGCCTCGCCGGTTTACAGGAACCCGGATTGGCTAGCCCGCTGAGTCGACGCCTCGATTGGGTTGCGCGGGCATAAACCCTCGAGACGCTAGCCGCTTACGCGGCTAGGGCATACGAATAATCGTCTGCGTTTGTGTTTATCCCAACCGTTTTTACGAGCAGCTGGAACCTCGGCATGCAATCTTGACTTCAACTATCCCCGTCGAAGCCGTTTCGCCCCCCTGTGATGATGTGATGAAAGGCATTGTAAAAATACAATAATCACCGTAAGGGTAATTGTCAATAATCCTGTCTTTTTCGGGCTTGCGCGATCTCCCGTTTGAGTTCTTTTTCCTTCAGTGC
>JAFGNQ010000446.1 GCA_016926925.1 Candidatus Aminicenantota bacterium | reverse complement strand
TCTCCTTCTCCACGAATGACGAAATCCGCGTGTCCGAGAGCTTCCTCTGTCTGGAACGAAACATGAGGTCCGCCCATAATAACAGGAATTCCCATCTGTCTGATCTTATCGGCAATCATGTATGCCCTCGGTGCTGTCGACGTGATTGTCGATATGCCGACGAGATCCGATGATTCGATCTGTGAGAAATCGATTTTTTGCATTTCCTCGTAAACGATTTCAGCGTCCCAACCCCGCTGCTTCGCTAAGGTCCCCAAAATATAAAGTCCTAACCGAGGCAGCATGAACTTGGAAAAGATATGCAGATTAGGAGCCTTGGGTTCAATGAAAACTATTTTACTCATTTTTAGCCGTTCCTTTTGATTCAGAGCGTTTAAGGTTCCGATCCTTGAAATCCGTAACCTCTTTTTTCTTGCTCTTGAGAAGCTTTTCCCATCGTTCCATCCCTTCTCTCATCAGCTTCATCCTCTCGAATAGTGTTTGAATGTGTTCCAGCATTGTATCGAGGGTTTTGGTGTTTTCTTCTTTCGAATACGCTTTTAAATCATTCTTGATGGTGAGGAAATACCGGAATAAGTCCGAGATTTCCTTTATTTCTTCCAGAGTGTAACCGAAAAGCTGCAAATCTTTGATTAAGTTGCATAAATAGACATAAATGTCGGAGTAGAGTCGAAAGCCTCCCTCGCTGCGCATATCCGGTTCTATAATCCCTTTGTCTTCCCAGTGCTTTATTGCGCGGGGACTCACACCGACGCGGTCTGCAAGGTCGCCGACGCTCAAATATTTATTCAATTTCGTCTTCTTGTTTTGGTTGGGAAAAGTTTTCGGTACCCCGACTTTTTTAATGATTTTATGAATATCCTTTATTTCGTACCCTAATTCCAGCAAGCCCTTGATATGTTTGATTCGTTCAAGCGTATCTTTTGAATAAAACGGAACCTGAGCTTTTGTGAGACCATCCGGTTTCAGAAGTTGAAGTTTTTCCCACTCTTCGAGCGTCTTTGCGTTGATTACGGCTTCTTCCATGAGTTCACCCTTGATAAATATTGTTTTTCCCATTCTATCCATATACGTCTACATATATAACATAAATAACAGCACACGTATAGTAATATATTTTACTGGGCTTTTCTTGCTTTAAAATTCTTTCTGTGTTATCATAAACCCAGTTGAAAGTGAAAATACCTGTTATATGCAAATAGCGGACGATTTTCACAAGAGATTAGGGAAAATTTCAACCACATAGAATCACCTCCCTCCTCAATAAAATCCAATATTTTAAGGAAGTAAGAATGAATATTTATGTAGGCAATGTATTGCGGGAAGCCACGGAAGACGATTTGCGGCAGGCTTTCGAAGCCTTCGGACAGGTTACAACGGTCAAAATCATCACGGACAGATATACCGGCGACTCGCGCGGGTTCGGATTTGTGGAGATGCCTGATCATCAAGAAGCCAAATCCGCTCTAGCCGGACTTGACGGCAAAGATTTAAAAGGACGCGCACTCAAGGTCAATGAGGCTCGGCCTCGTAACGACCGGCAAGGTGGATTTGGAGGGAGCAGCCGCTACTGATAAACGATAATTAGAACTCAAAAAATTGACGGCTGAGCCGTTTGCGGATAATACTCAGAGCGTTCTGTTTTCTCGATAAGGAGAAATAATGCAGGAGATGATCTGTCCATTGTTGTCAGCCTCTACAAGGCAGGAAGATTCAAAAGAACACGGGTTATGCAAAAAAGAAAATTGTGCTTGGTGGTATTTTAAAGCCTCGACTGCCACCGGAGCTGAAATATCCGGAAAATGCTGTATGGTGCAAATAGCCGAAATGTTAAGGTAGGGGGCCTTAAGCTGAAATAAGAGCTGATTCTCAGTCTGGACAGTGCTCGTTCACCCGCTGCCTGCCATCTGACAGGCATTTTGATAATAGGGGGTTATTTTGACTAAAAAGAGGAGGACATGCAAATGAAAACACACATCAGCAAAGAAGAAATGGAAGGATATTGGAATGCTGCCTACAAAATCAGGACGGTCATACCTTCTGCAGATGAACCGTATGTGAAGGAGTTCAATGTTTTCCAAGAAGAACTGGGCGAGTACTTGGAAAATTATAATGAACGGGATGAATTCATCATTTCTATGGAAGTTTCCAAGGAAAAACTGGAGAAGCCCAAAGAGAATAATGGGAAAAAAATCAAGTTTTTGAGAGCCGATTTTAAAGAGCCTGAGCCTTTTTGGGATTTTTTGAAACAGCTTGGCATAAAGCAAGAAAAAATGAATGAAGTCGAAGAAATCGAGCTGGAAATATTTGACGGACTGTATTCATACCCATTTCTAAAAACGATAATCAGGGAGAAACTGGGCAAAAAAGGCAAGTTGGTAATTTCGAGGGTCGTAGCCAGAATAATTGATTGAGAAGCGATTTCTATAGGAAGAAATAGGCTTTAGATGCTGAGCCGTGCCTTTGCTGTCAGATGCGTGCTTAGGCGCGATCGGTGATATAAACGCCGGCTAGCACTAAAAGGGCTCCCAGGATCAAGTTGATACCGATCGTCTCACCCAGAAACAGAGCGGCCATGATGTAGGTGAGGGGAGGAATGGCATACAGGTAGACGCCTACTTTTTGAGCCTCGGTGTGTTTGAGAGCTATGAAATACAGCAGCGGTGCAAGAAATGAGCAGGTGATGCCGAGAAATGTGATCGCCAGCCAGGCCTTAGGGCTGATCGAGGCCAGGTCGAAGGAACGGGTGTAGATTTCCACCCCGGATATCGGAATCATCCAGATTGCCCCGATGATGGTTGTCAGGCCGATCATGGGCAGCGGGCCGACTTCATCGGCTACGCGCTTGCCGAATACCGTGAACACGCCCCACATAAAGACACTGATGAAAACCAGAGCGTCACCGAGCATGTGGCCGCTCAACTCGAATTTAGTCAGAGTTTCGAGGCCCTGTACGAGCAGCACTCCGCACAGAGCCAGTAAGATGCCCCCGCCTTTGCGCAGTGTGAGACGCTCGCCCATAAAAATAGCTAAAAGTGCGATGGCTATCGGTCCGGTCGTGGCATAGATCGAGGCATTGGCGGCGGTGGTGTACTGAAGACCGATGGTTTGAATACCGTAATGAAGGCCTGTACCCAGCAGGCTCAGGCCGAACAGAGCGGTAAAAAGCTTCCGGTTCGGTATTTTGGGCCACTGCCTGCGCAGGGCGTACCAAGCGACAAAGCACAGCGCGGAGATGATTAAGCGCAGACCGGCAACGGTCAGCGGCGGCGCGGCGGTCAAAGCCACTTTGACGGCAATATACGAAATTGCCCAGACGAATATGGCTACCAGTAAACCCAATCTTGCTTGCAGCGGCATTGTTATCTCTCCTTGTCGATCGAACTTGAAAGGCCGGTCAGGTTAATTCTTTAGGTAGATTGTATCGAAAGCTCACATCGAATTTACGGCTTTCGCCAGCCGTTTGATACCTTCCTCGATCTCTTCCGGCTCGGCATGGCTGTAGCATAAGCGAACATTGTTCGTAGGCGCTCCCAATCCCTTCGGGCCTCTGCCGGCATAGAATTTGCTTCCGGGGATGATACCGACCTTTTCCTGAAGAGCACGGGATGTAAGTTCGTCGGCGTTGATGTGTTCCGGCAGTGTCAGCCAGAGGTAATAGCCGCCATGGGGCACGGTAAACCGGATTTCGGGCAGTTCCCGCCGGAGTGAGGCAACCATACTGTCGCGATGTGTGCGGTAAATATTCTGTACGTTTTTCGTGTGCTTTGCATACCGGTCTCCGTTGGTGACGAATTCCAGGACGATCCTCTGGGTCAAGGGACAGGTTCCCAGGTCCGACTTCAACTGAGCCAGGCGGGCGATCAGATCCTCCGAGGCTACGATCCAACCGATGCGCATGCCCGGTGCCACCAGCTTGGAAACCGTCCCCAGCACAAGCACGGATTCGGTACGGTCGAACGCTTTCACTATAGGATACTGCTCTCCTTCGAAGCGGACTTTCCGGTACGGGCTGTCCTCGATGACATAGATCCCGTACCGCTCGGCTGTTCTTACCAGTTCTTCGCGCCGCTTGAGCGACATAGTCACACCTGATGGATTGTGGTAGTCGGGCACGTTGTAGATCAGCTTCGGAAGCGGTTTCCCTTCGTTCTTGATCCCGGCCAGAGTGTCCTCCAATTCGCTGACCACAATGCCTTCGGCATCCTGTGAGATTTCGTAGAAATTCACGCCGAATGTTTTAAAGATGGGAATGCAGGTGAAGTAAGTGGGGGCTGTAACGACGACCGAGTCGCCTTCGTCCAGCAGCAGCCGGCATATAAGCCCCAATCCGTTCTTTGCACCATTGACCACCAGAACATTATCCGGGGAGATGTCTCTGGCGCCGTTTTCCATTACAAAACGGGCGATCCACTGCCTCATTTCCAAAAGCCCCAGAGTAGGGCCGTACTGGAGCGTTTCTGCCCGGTATTCGTTCAATGCGGTTTTGGCGACTTCTGTCAAATCCGGAAAAACCTCGGGACAACCGTGGCCGGACCCGAATGAAATGACGTCGGGCGGCTCCAGGGCCGGCATGGTGGGAACCAGTCGTGCGGCCCGCTGTGAAAGTGTGACTCGTTGCATCGGATTCACCTCTCAATAAGATATGACAAATTTTTTTTAGTATAAACACTATAGACTATAGTAAATAGTGAGACAAATAAAAAATGTCAAGATCTTTTTGTTTTTTTGGATTTTGTAAGCTTTGCGACCGACATTTTAGCAGTTATACGATTGTTCCTTTCTTGCAGGGAAGTAGAGAAGACCTCAAATGTGAGGCTGTGGATTCCGGAGATGAACACTGAGATGATGAAGGGGTAAGCTTAGCGGATGTAGTTGATATTTTGTGAGTTAAGGACATTTTCGAGTTCCCTTACTGACCTTCTTTATGATCTTGACATCCCCAAATAGCCGGTATAGACTATAGCGGTTATTTCTGGAAGAAAGGAGTCGACATGGATAACAAATGGTGTAAGGAATTTCGATTTCTAAAAGCTTATGCGGTTGTTTCTTCAGTTCTGCTTATAGGCTTGATCTTTGTCGCTGCTCATAGTGTGACCAAGAATGCGAAATTCGAGGAAATCGACGTCGAAAGGATCAATATTGTCGAGCCCGACGGGTCGCTTCGGATGGTTATTACCGATAAAGCCCGCTTGCCCGGTCTCATATTAAAGGGAAAAGAGTATGTGCACGACAGGCAGACCGCAGGCATTATTTTCTTCAACGACGAACAAACCGAGAATGGAGGTTTGATTTTCGGTGGCATGAAAAATGAGGATGGGACCCCCATAAGCTACGGCCACCTCAGTTTCGATGCCTATGAGCAGGACCAGGTCCTGACCATCGATGCCGGACAGGAGGGGAAGAAAAAGGTAGCAGGAATGGCGATTATCGATCGTCCCGATTACCCCATCATCGAGCTCGTCGAGCTTATGGAGCGGCTTAAAAACCTCCCTGAAGAGCAACAGAAAGCAGAAATGGAAAAGTTCCAGGCCGAGCATCCTGCACCCAGTCGCCGCCTTTATTTGGGGCGAGCGGAAGACAATTCGGTCGGGATCAAACTTCTGGACCCTCAAGGTCGCGAGCGTATCCTGATTCAGGTCGCGCACGACGGTTCTCCAATTCTCAAGTTCCTGGACGAAGATGGGAAGGTTATATACCGGATTCCTGAATAAGTGGAAAAAAATGGAGGCTTCCGGTTTGAAAATGTGATAATATTCATCCGGGATGTGAGGAATTGGGAAGAGATTTCATGATTAAAGAGAAAGTTCGGGAAGCTCCGCTGACAGTCAACGAGACCGTTTTCAGACATCTTAAAAAAGCCATTATCGAAGGAGATCTAAAACCGGGGCAGAGAATTCAGGAGAAAGAAATCGCCCGTATCTTCCACGTGAGCACGACGCCTACCCGGGAGGCATTTCAAAGGCTTGCCGCTGAAGGGTATTTAACCATAAACGCCCGAAGGGAAGTCAGTATCGCCTCGCTTAGCGTTGAAGAGATCAAAGAAGTTTACGAAGTCGTTCGTGCACTCGATATCCTCGCCACAAAAAAGGCAGTGGAAAACCTCAACCCCAAGGATATCGAGGATCTTAAAAAAATTAACGAGGATTTGGGAGATTATATCAAACAAAATAACATTGCATCCTATATCAAGCAAAATCTAAAAGTCCATTTTCGTATTTGGAAAAACTGCGGGAACAAGTTTCTCATTAAATCGCTATTTGATCTGGGGGATAAGCTTTTTTTCTTCAGCAATCAAATTTTCGCCAAGATAGACAACCCTGCCATATTCGAGAAATCTATCAAAGAACACTTCGAACTTGTTGGGGCTATTGAAAAACGGGATACTGCAGCCATCGAAAAGATCATTCTTTCCCATTGGGGGGGCGTTGGCTTCCTGTAAAGCCCGAAGCGGAGAAAAACAATTTATAGTTGCGGCCCTTGCAACACTCATACAGTACGATCTGGTACCGCGGAACTGCAGCTAAAATGCCCTCATTAGGTTTAGGATTAAACAGGGTTTGAGCTTGATCACCTAAGGACTTTCTTATACGATTTGGGGCGTGGTCCATAAAATTTTGTATCTATAGAGAGATCGCACCCGG
>JAFGNQ010000445.1 GCA_016926925.1 Candidatus Aminicenantota bacterium | reverse complement strand
GGCAGCAATACGGTGTGCAGAGGTGCTGTCGGTGAACGTTGCACAATTCATTTCTGAAAACATTGTGACTTATTATAGGCATTTCTCATAGACTGTCAAGTATTGAATGATTTTAAAAGAAAGAATTTGCTTGACATGCCCTTATTTTTTTCTTTTAATACGAGCTTATGAAGCAGAAAGTCAATTATTTTATCGCCTACTGCAAAGTCAAATCCCATCTGCATTGTAACTAAAATCCTTTCTTAAACATCCCCTTGATTTCTTTTGAGCTCACCCGGGGTTCAGCAGTATGGATTTTCCCGGATTAGAAATCAAGCATAGGAGGGAAGGGATTCTCGATTTGAGCGAAGCTTTTAGAAAGTGAGGAGCGAAATGAGCCGAATAACGATGATCATCCCTAAAGGACGCATTTTTCAAAAGGTTGCCGGGCTGTTGAACGATGCCAGTCTCGGATTCGAGACGAACGACCGCCAGTATGTTCCGCACGTCGGCGATCCGGAGATCGAAGCCAAGATCATGAAACCGCAGAACATTGCCCAACTTATTGAATTGGGCTCTCATGATCTTGGTTTTACAGGGTATGATTGGATCGTTGAAACCGGGGCTGAGGTTGTCGAACTTATGGATCTTAAGTTCGACCCGGTCAGAATTGTAGCAGCTGTACCCGAAACCATGATCGAAAGCGACCTCAAGAAGAAAAAGCTCATCGTGGCTAGTGAGTATGAAACGATCGCCACCAGGTATTTACGGGAAAAGAATTATGATTACTTCCTGATCCGGACATTCGGTGCAACGGAAGCCTATCCTCCTCAGGATGCCGACATGATTATCGACAACATCGCCACGGGCAGAACTCTCAAAGAGCACAAGCTGAAGATTGTTGACGAGATCATGACTTCATCCACCCGATTTATCGCCAACAGCAAGGTTATGCAGGATCGCGGCAAGAGGGAAAAGATAGAAGAATTGTTGATGCTCTTTCAGGCGGTCTTGAATGCCAGAGACCGCGTTATGCTGGAGATGAATGTACCCCCAGATAAACTCGATGAGATCGTACGCATTCTTCCCTGTATGCGCGCTCCTACCGTCGCTCCGCTGTTCGAGGATCAGGGATACGCGGTCAAATCCGCAGTCAAGAGAGAGGAGACGGTGAAGCTCATCCCCCAACTCAAGAAGCTCGGTGCCGCGGATATTCTGGAATATGAATTCAAAAAGGTGATCATATGAGCGTCATCAAGCCGAATATCGCTGGTCTGGGTGCGTATGTTGTCGAACAAGGTCCGAGCCGAGTCAAGCTCAATCAGAATGAGTCTTCGCTCGATATACCTGTCCTACTCAAAAAGCAAATTTTCGACCGCATGGCATCATCGAGCTGGAACAGGTATCCGCCCGGGGATGCAGGGGCACTCATCCGTGCAATCTCCGGTTACACGAACCACCCGGAATCGGCCATAATGGTAGGTAACGGCTCCAACGAGCTGATACAGACTCTGGTCTACGCCACCTGCGATAAAGGAGACCGGGTGGTCATCGTTAAGCCCGGATTTTCCGTATACGAACGTGTTGCTGAAATCATGAATATCGAGGTGACTGAGGTTCCTTTGCTCGAAGATTTCGGATTTGACACGGAAGGTCTTGTAAGGGCCTGCAGGGGAGCCGGGATACTCATATTGTCGACGCCGAACAACCCCACGGGAACGACTTTGAATCCGGATGAAATCAGGAGAATCGCCGAGCGTGTATCCTGCCTGGTAGCGGTCGATGAGGCCTACTATGAATTCTCGGGAGAAACCGTGCAGTCTTTTGTTCAGGAATATGATAATATCGTCGTCTTGCGGACCTTTTCCAAAGCCTTGCGTCTGGCCAATTTACGGCTGGGGTACTTGCTGGGGCCGAAGGCTTTGATTAAAGAATTAGAGAAATGCCGGCTGCCTTTTTCGGTCGGCAGCTTTCAACAGATAGCGGGAGAGGTTGTTCTTGAAAACAAAGGAGTTTTTCTCGATTACGCGAAGCTGGTCATAAGAGAACGGAAGAGAGTTTTTCATGAGCTCCAGCAGTTGAAGGGGATAACGCCTACGCCTTCACATGCCAATTTCATCCTGTTCGAGACCTCCTCGATCGGAGGAAGAGAAATGTACACGACCCTTTTGAAAAAAGGCGTTTTGATCAGGTATTTCGATACTCCTCACCTGGCTGATAAACTCAGAGTAACCATCGGAACACCTGAAGAAAATGATACATTCTTGCAGGTTTTGAGAGAGGTTCTCACAAGGAGGGAAGATGACAGCCGTGCTTTTTGACATGGATGGAGTCCTGGTGGATGTCTCGCAATCCTACCTCGTGACCATCCAGAAAACAGTCGAATTTTTTCTAGGCAATCCGATCGATCTTCCCGAGATTCGGGAATACAAAAATCGAGGAGGAATGAACAATGATTGGGATCTGACCGAGGTTGTCCTCCGGGAGAGGGGAAAACCGGTCCCGCAAAAAGAAATCATCGATGTCTTTCAGGATATCTATCTCGGAAAAAGCTTTGATGGTCTCATAAGGAATGAAAAATGGCTGATGCACAGAGACCTTCTTGATCAAATGACAGCCTCATATCCGACAGGAATTGTAACAGGCAGGCCTAAAATGGAAGCAACCTATGTGTTGAATCGGTTCGATGTGAAGGACTGTTTTTCCGTCCTCATTACCATGGATGACGTTCCCGCCGATAAAAACAAACCGGATCCTTATGGCATCATCCTGGCCATGCAGCGCCTTTCCGCAAGTTCCGCCTACTACATCGGAGACACGGTGGATGACATGGTTGCTGCTAAAAAAGCAGGGGCGATTCCCATAGGTGTCGTTTCCTCCGGAAACGATCCGAAAACCCAGGAGGACGTGCTCCTCCGCAGCGGTGCCAGTCGCGTCTTACGGAGTGTCAATGATATTGCCGAGGTGATATCATGAAACGTGCCGCTCAATGGGAAAGAAAAACCCGAGAAACACACATAGGGGGTTCATTAGGGCTCGATGGCAAGGGGGAATGCTCCATTGAGACTCCGATCGGTTTTCTCACTCATATGCTGGAATCCTTCGCCAAGCACGGCCGGTTCGACCTGTCCTTGAAGGCCGAGGGCGATTTGAAGGTGGACCAGCACCATCTGGTCGAAGACTGCGGGCTTGTTCTGGGAAAGCTTTTCACTCTGGCTTTAGGCGATAAGAGGGGAATAAACAGGACAGGGTTTTTCGTCTATCCTATGGATGAGG
>JAFGNQ010000444.1 GCA_016926925.1 Candidatus Aminicenantota bacterium | reverse complement strand
TTTTTTCCCTTATGAAACTAAAGCCATTCCAACAGCCTGTCCATGTCCTCGATCGTGTTATAAAAATGCGGCGAGATTCTAATCCATTTTTTCCGGAATGAGACGATCACGTTTCGATCGACCAGTTTTTCGTAAACCTCTTCAATGCTTTCGCCTCTAAAAGAAAGAATGCCCGACCTGTTTTTATCCGGAAAATCGCCGAGTACGGCGTATCCTTTCGATTTTATTTTTTCACAGGCATAGCTGATGAGATTCAATATATGATCTTGAATCTTCTCGATCCCCAGATCGAGAATGAGTTCCAAAGACTTTTCCATTGCGGCGATGCCCGTATCGTTGATGGAGCCTAACCTGAATTTCTTGGCGCCTTCTTTTAATGTCAGATCATAGTCAAAATCCATAGGGCCTTTGGCCAGACTCAAATAGCCCAGATATTTCATGTCTATCTTGGGAAGAATATTTTTATCGACATAGATAAAGCCGGTTCCGTTGGGAGACATCAGCCATTTGAATCCCCCGTTCGAGAGGAATGAAATCCGGGACGACTGCACATCGAGCTTCATCGCTCCCACACCTTGGATCGAGTCGACCACAAACACGATCCCTTTCTTGTGACAGAAATCTCCAAGCAGGTCCAAGTCGTATCTGAAGCCATCTATCCATTCGACGAAGCTTATGGAAAGAACTCTGGTAGCATCATCGATTAAAGCCAATATCTTCGATGTCGCATCCTCTCCGTATTCGGAATCCACAATCTTGATCGTCACGCCTTTCTTCCTCAAATTCAACCATGGAACTGCATTTCCGGGAAATCCGTGTTTGGCAATGACGACATTTTCGGTTTCTTTCAGATCCAGACCTTGAGCGACGATATTGAGTCCTTCGGATGTGTTGGAAACCAGGCAGATGTCTCGATAGGAAGCATTGATGAGTTCACCGATATTCTGGCGTGTACGTCGGTCTCTCTCATTCCGGATGTCCGTCCGTTTTTCTCCGGTGTACTCTCGATCTTTAAGACATTCCATAAGTGCTTCTCTCGATCTGATCGGCAGTAATGAGATGGCTGCATTGTTCAGATACACGATGTCTTTGAGTTCCGGAAATTCATTTCTCAATTCTGGATTCATACTCAGTCCTTTCTCTTCTCCATTATATGGATTTGTATCCTCTTTTTTCGAGAACGTTTATCCTGCAGATGGAACGGAAGGAAAAATCCCTCCTAGCAACTCCCCTATCCGCTGCAAAACGGGAATAGACCTCCTTTGCCTCCGAAAGGACTTTTTTTGCTTCGTCCCGGTCCTCGACAAAGGTTGCGATGAGTTTTTGATAATCTTGATATTTCCTTTCGAAAAAAACGAATTCCTCCTCGATCATCTTTAGCCCGATCCTGTTCGCTGATTTAATAACAGAATAAGCGAATCTGTGGATTTCTCTTTCGTCCTCGACCAACCTGACAACCTCGAAGTAAGATCCTTTCCGGCCGACCGGCTCTATGATGAGGGCTCTTCCTTTCGCTTTTAGCACGCGGTGACATTCCTTCAAAGCATTTAAGATTTCTGTTTTTGGGATGTGGTGCAGACTGGCAAAATAAACAACCGCATCCATACAGCATTTTTTAAACGGGAGGTTTTGTGCAAACCCGGCGACATATCGACCGTTGCTCTCAGAATCTGTACGGATTACCTTTGCTAACATCTCGGGCATATCCAAGCCAACGGCAGTCCCTCCTTTCGAAATCATCCAACGCACCAGATTCCCCAGACCGCAGCCGATATCGAGAATCGTTTTTTCTTCGATCCGGATTTTTCCTGATAGAACCTCAGAATCGAGTTTGAGTTTTTTCATGGCATGCAATGGCATGTAAGTTTAACACAAGAAAACCACAAAGTAATACCGTAATTTATGACATTTGCATCGCTATCGACTTATCTTATGCCCCCTAGCTCTGTTGAAATACCTATGAGAACTAGCTTGCTGAGTTATTAACTGCTGCCGTCATCGGGAATAATGGGATTCAACACCATAATGAGTTTTTCTATTTGAATTTCTTTATGTATAATGATTTTGACCATAGGGAAACCTTAACAATCCGGCGGGCAGGAGGACAACCGTGTATGGGGAAAAAAGAAAAAACGATCTAATTCGACTGTTGAAGATTGCTTTGGCTTTTGCTATATCTTTATCGCTTTTTTTTGGGTTATCAGGAGCAGCGGCATTCCCGGATGTCCCTGATTTGTCTTTCCAGGAATTAAAGACCGTAGAGACTATGGTTCAGGTTGGTAAATACCGCCTGAACTTCAAGGTGATCAAAGGCAGCAGGCTGACGATTCTTCTCGAGGCAGGCGGAGGGATGGATTCGACGGAATGGTCGAAAATGGTACCCGAATTAGCCAAAAAAACCGGAGGTACCGTAGTTTCCTATGACCGGGCCGGCTTTGGAAAGAGCGATTTACCCGAAACTCCTTCCTCTGATATGCGGGAAGAGGGCGATTGGCTCTGGCAGGGGCTCAAGCAACTTGGGTTAGCCAAAAATCTCATCCTGGTGGGCCATTCCTACGGGGGATGGCTGATACGCTTGATAGCCAACGATCATCCTGATGCCATAATTGGCATGGTTTTTGTCGATCCGTTTACTACCGAGTTTGTCGATACACTTGGTGTCGAATATCTAGATAACCATCCCATGGCAGGAAAGCTTCCCTTTGACACATCACATCCGGAAAAACTAACTAAAATTGAACGTGCTCTAGCTCGTATGGTCGGAAAAGGTTTAGGCCCAAAGGTCGAGATCATGCGGAAAACATCCATCCCTACTGGAATACCCGTTCGTGTCATTACTTGCGGCAAGCCCTTTCTTCCGAAGCTCGAGGAGCAGCAGGCCTGGCGCAGGGCTCACGAACAGATGACGGCGTCGATCGAGAGAGCCGTCCTCATCGTAGCTGAACAAAGCGCTCACATGGTACCATGGAGCCAGCCTGACGTCATTGTCGAAGCCGTGATGGAAATCATAAACCTAATAGACTGATTTTTTCATCGGCGCACGGAATAAAAAAGTTGTCCATCAGCTGCGATCATTATAAAAAAAATGCACAGGGACTTTTTCATGATAAATCCCGTCAATCATATAAAACCTTATGAGGAAAAGGGATGATAAATCTTGTTGAACAAGGGATATGGAATGGCTGATTACGAACACAACGTCCCCAATGCACCACAGACGAAATTCCGTTTGGCTTCACTGACGAAGCAATTCACCGCAATGGCTGTTTTGCAGCTTCATGAAAGGAATTTGTTGAGCCTTGATGATCCCATAAACAAGTACATTCCCGAATATACGGATGGAGGGGAAATTACCATTCATCATTTGTTGACTCATACCTCCGGAATAGCCAATTTTACAGTAGCAACCGACAAAGAAGCACGCGTATTACCCTATAGTTTGGAAATGACAATCGAAAAATTTAGGGATAAACCTCTGGAATTTTCACCGGGCGAAAGATTCGAATACAGCAACGCAGGGTATTATCTGTTGGGTTATATTATCGAGAAGGTTACCGGGAAGGATTACGCAGAGGTCGTTCAACAAAACATCTTCGGCCCGCTCGGAATGGAGAGCTCAGGTTATGATTACGATCACCATATAATCAAAAACCGCGCTCGTGGCTATCATCTGGAAAAAGGTGAACTTCTTAATGCGAATTACATAAATATGGCCAACGTTCATGCCTCCGGCGGTCTGTATTCAACGGTAGAAGACATGTATCTGTGGGACCGGGCTTTGTACACTGAAAAGCTAGTCAAGAAAGATACCTTAAAAAAAATGTTTACACCTTATACTCGAAATTATGGATATGGGTGGGGTGTTGTCACGTTGTTCAATCGCACAATGGTCGGTCATAACGGAGATATGGAAGGCTTTCAGACGAATATTTCCAGGTTTATTGATGATGATGTTTGCATCATTGTTCTCAGTAATTTTGGACATGCTCCCATCGGGAAAATTGGGATGGAATTAGCCGCCGATGTCTAACTGATACTACCAAGATAAAACATCGTTCGGAAATACACAGAGTGTCGAACCAGATTTGCATGCATCGGATCCTATGTCTCTCTTCCCAAAGTGCAGCCTTTCAATACTGAAAATCCCAAGCAATTGAAATATTTAAAGTTTTTGCGAACTTTTCTTGCATGAAATGCGTCTTGAAAAATAACAGTGTTAACTTAATTAACGC
>JAFGNQ010000443.1 GCA_016926925.1 Candidatus Aminicenantota bacterium | reverse complement strand
TCCGATCTTGGTCTACAAATCTTCTCCTTCTCTTGTTGGTGTGGACCCGGATTTGGAACGGCCCTATTCCGATACATACGTGCTGGGTTTCGAGATGTCACTGACAAAGAATCTTGCTTTCCGAGTCAACGGCATTTACAAGACCTCCAAGAATTTTATCGGATCTATCGACCAGAATTTTACGGATAACACGTTTGTGCCAGTCGATGTTGTGGACCCGGTAAACGGAGGCACGTTGACCGTCTACAATCAGGTGGAATTCGAGGATACGTATACTTATTATACCAATCCCGAACAAGCGGACAGAAAATACAAAGCTCTTCAGTTTGTACTGGAAAAATCCTTTTCCGACAACTTCCAGTTTATGCTGTCTTACACCTGGAGCAAAGCGGAAGGAATGGTCGGTCTTGGTGTCTGGAGCAACGGAGGAATGAGCTCCGGTGGCGGTTGGAACAATCCCAACATGTACATCAACAGCCGCGGTGTCTTGGATCTGGATAAGACGCATTCGATCAAGCTAAGCGGTGTTTATCTGGCGCCGCTGGGATTTGTAATCGGCGTGAATTACGTCGGGCAATCAGGATTTCCCTACCAGCGCTATTTCCAGATCCAGTTGAATCAAGGAGCATCGAGTTTTTCAGGAGAGCTGCCAGGAGCTCAGAGGACTCCCTTCCAGCATTTGATCGATTTGCGCATCGAGAAATCCTTTACGGTTGGAAAACTCCGGCCCAGAATCTTCTTCGAGGTGTTCAACCTTCTCAACAGCAACACAGCCATTGAAATAGGAGCCCAGTACGATAGTCCGACCTATGAGGAGATCACAGCCATTATTCCCCCGCGGATCCTGAGGCTGGGAGTCGGTATACAGTTCTAATTCGCACCTGGAATCTCGGATCGAAGCCGAAACGGACACCCTCTTGTTCAAAAGAGGGTGTCCGTTTTTTTCCACGCGCTAGGCAAGTGTCAACCTGGCATGGGCGAGTAGCAGCAATCCTTGGATGGGAACGCCGTAAGGACAGGCTTTTTCGCAGTGGCCTTCGCAATTTTCGCAGATGTCAGCCTTTTTCCGTGAAAGCTCCGAATATTTGAGCATCGCATATTTTTCTCTTCCCTGGGCTTCGAAATAGTGTTTGTAGCGCATGATCGTGTTAACGGGAACGTTATAGGGGCACTGGGGCTCACACTGCCCGCAGGCATGACGGCAATAAAAAGCACCTAAGCCTTCTTTGTAGGCAGCCAACAAGGCTTGATCCTTAGGGCTGAATCGGGTGCCGGAAAGATTCACATAGGTGTTCACATCGTCGAAGTTCTGGAACGAGATACAGGCGCAGTGGACACCCGGATTGTTCAAGACGAAACGGATGGCTGCATCCCGGATGTCACTGTTGTTTTCCAGGTTGTATTTTTTAAGGAAGGCCTCCGCTTTATCCGCCTTTGCTTTCAATCTGGGCAGGATGGCTGTATAGACGGGAGGGACTTCCTCTCCTTTTTTCTCGAGTTCTGCGATTTGTTCTTTGGCTGATGTGTATCCCCCGACAGGGTTGGTTTTCATCAGGGTCACGCCGATGTCTTTATCCTTACAGATTTTGAGGAGTGTCTCCCCGGATTCTTTCTGTACAAAATTATAGACGAGGAGCATCACATCAAACCGTCCGTCTTCGGCTGCAGCTCCGACCACCTGTTCCGTGGGGTCGATTTTGTCTTTCCATTGACTTCCGTGGTTGGAAATACCGGCATATTTTACGCGGCCTTCCGCCTTCAATTCCTGGATGGCGTCATGGAAGCCCTGATTTTTTACGATTTCCACAAAGTCCGGACTGTGGATCATGAGGCAATCCACATAGTCCATCTGCAAGCGCTCCAGGCTTTTTTTCGCTCTTTGAAGTATTTGCTCCTTGCTCGTCTTTCGTCCAATTCCCATTTTGGTTGTGACAAAAATCTCTTTGCGTTGGCGGTCTTTTAAGACATCGCCGGTAATTTTTTCGGACTGGCCGTTGCCGTAGCTCTCGGCCGTGTCTATGTAATTCACACCGGCGTCTAGAAGGGCGCTGAGGATAGCCGGATCCATGGGTCCGCCGGAACTGATGTCCGACACCTGAAATCCGGTCCGGCCCAGAGTGCGGTATTCTTTGATCTTTGGTGTGTCCTTCGTCTCTTGAGTTCGGGCTTTGAGCCATTTTCCCTGGCTGAAAACTCCTGTTCCGACGACACCGAGCGCCGAGTTCCGGATAAACTGTCGGCGGTTCAAGCCTTTTTTTGAGCTCATTTTTCCTCCATATCTTAAACGTTGGCCGAATGGCACGGATCAATTCGAACTACCGATTCTAGAGAATCCGAAAGACCATGTCAAATAAAGGGGACAGGCGATTTTTTTTGAGGTGAAGAATAAAGTTGCCCGGCATATTTATATTTTGGTATAATTATTCCGACCTAAGATGAGAAATAAGACAAGGCTTATGCAAGACAATACCCACCGCATGATAATGCCTAGCCCGGATACGGGCTCTATCGTTTAGACCCCCTGTATTCGGGATTCCCAAGCTTCGCTTCAATTCCAATCTTGTTCCTTGATTGCATTGTAATATTTAAACAGGAAGAAGACATGATTAAGGCTCTATGCCGAAGGAGGAATGCATGACCGATAAAAAAGCTTATCATATGGATACGATCTGTCTGCACGGAGGGTAGGAAGCGGATACGGCAACAGGCTCGAGGGCTGTTCCTATTTACCAAACGACATCTTATATTTTTAAGGACACGGCACACGCGGCCAGACTTTTTTCTCTGAGTTAGCCGGGTAATATCTACACCCGGCCTCGACCTCCCATTCGCAGTTATCCGAGGAAGAACGCTTGGCCGCCGGCGTTACTCCGGATTTGATTCGCATATCCGTGGGTATTGAGCATGCCGATGATAATATCGATGCCTGAAACATGCCCTTGATCGCATTTAAGAAAAGGAGCTGATTGATGAGTGAATACAGCGGCTATGACAAAAACGGAATCTCTGTGGGCGAAGTGGAAAAACAGCTGTTCAATTTTGCCGAGCCTCCCAATGAGATGTCTCTCCAGTGCGGTAAGAAGCTGGGGCCGATTACCATGGCCTATGAAACTTACGGTGAACTGGATGAAAGTAAGAGAAATGCGGTTATGGTCTTCCATGCCTTATCTGGAAACTCGCATGCTGCCGGGTATTATTCGGCGGCTGATGAAAAACCCGGCTGGTGGGACAACATGATCGGACCTGGAAAAGGGATCGATACGGATAAGTATTTTGTTATCTGTTCCAATCTCATAGGGAGCTGCTATGGTTCAACAGGCCCGGCCTCTATCAATCCCGAGACCGGCCGGGAATACGGCTTGAGTTTCCCGCTAATCACGATTTCCGATATGGTTAAGGCTCAGAAACAGCTGGTTGATCATTTGGGGATAAAGAAGTTCCTCTGTTTGATCGGAGGATCGATCGGGGGAATGCAGGCTATCGAATGGGCGGTCAGCCAGCCGCAAATGGTAGAATCCGTAATCCCGATTGCCAGTACGTGCAAACGGTCTGCTCTGGCCATCGGCCTGTCCGAAGCGCAAAGGCAGGCTATCATGGCCGATCCCGACTGGAACGGCGGCAGTTATTACGCCTCGGTCAAACCCGAGAAGGGACTCGCCTTGGCGCGAATGATAGGTCATATATCTTATCTTTCCGAGGATTCGATGCACAGAAAATTCGGGCGCCGCCTGCATGAAAACAATGCTTTCAAGTATGATTTTTCCGGTGATTTCCAAGTTGAAAGTTATCTTCACCATCAAGGTAAGAAATTCGTAGAGCGTTTCGATGCGAACTCTTACCTCTATATCACCAAGGCTTCCGATTATTTCGACCTGGGAGAGCAGAAAGGGAATGGGTCTTTGATCAAGGCCTTCCGCCGATGTTCGGCGAAATTTCTGGTTATCTCTTTTTCCTCGGATTGGCTCTATCCCACGGTTCAGTCCAAAGAGATGGTCAAAGCTATGAAAAAGGCGGGTTTGGATGTGAGTTTCTGCGAGATAGAGACGGATTTCGGCCATGACTCATTCCTTCTGGCTCATGATCAACTCACCAGGCTCATTTCAGGATTTATCGACAGGATTTATAGTGGAATAAAATAGGGAGTTAAAATGAAAGAATCCATAAGAGGAGAATTCCCATGCGTTTCGATTTGAAGATCATCGCCGATCTTATAGAAGGAAAGAGTCGTGTGCTGGATTTAGGGTGTGGACGGGGTGACTTATTGGAGTTTCTCATAAAAGACCGGCAAGTCGAGGGTACAGGAATAGAGATTGACGAAGCAAAAGCTGTAGAAGCAATTTCTCGGGGGCTGTCCGTTTTACAAGGCGACATCAATGAAGAAACCAAAGACTATGCCGACGGAACCTTTGATTATGTGATCTTGAGTCAAACCCTTCAGCAGGTATATCGGCCTGAAAGGGTGATCAAGGAAATGCTCCGGATCGGGAAGAAGGGGATTGTCAGCTTTCCCTGTTTCAATCATTACAGCATCAAGCTCCAGTTATTGCTGACGAGTAAGGCTCCGGTGACAGAAGAGCTCCCGTATGAGTGGTACAACACTCCCAATATTCGCGTGATCACGTTGAGGGATTTTCGCATTTTTTGCGCCAAGTACAGAATCAAGATCCTCCGGGATCTATCGATTTCGTCTCATTACAAAGAGTCCGCCGGAAAAATTGCCCGCTTTATGCCGAACTGGTTTGCTAGATATGGCATCTTCCTCCTCACCATCTGATCTGGATTATTCATAAAAACCACTGACACTCTTTTTCTCAGGACATCTATTGCCTAATGTCAGTGGTTTTTTCCCCTGAACTTTTGGCGGAGGAAGTTCGTATATTAAAGTGAAGTTTGAGATATTATTAACTGAATAATGTTTAAAAATTACCTGAAAGTCGCTTTGCGAAACCTATATAGGAATAAACTTTATTCGGGTTTGAATATATTGGGCCTTGCATTGGGTGTCGCCTGCTGCCTTTTCATCCTTTTTTATGTCAAGAACGAGTTGAGCTTTGACCGGTATCATCAAAAATCCGGAAGGATCTTCCGGGTGAATATGAGTTTGACCAACCAGGAAGGCACCATTAAAACGGCGTCTACCACTTATGCCTATGGAGTGGTGCTCAAGGAGGATTTTTCCGAGATAGAAAATATTGTGCGCTTCACCGGATACGGCGGCAAAAAAGTCGTTCAATACGGAGATGCGGTTTTTTATGAGGAAAAATTGCTCTGGGCAGACAGCATGCTTTTCGATGTGTTTTCCTTTGCGTTGATCAGCGGGAATCCGGAACAGGCTCTGGTCGAACCGAACACAATAGTCATCACAGAAGAAATGGCAGAAAAGTATTTCGGGAGCGAAGATCCCATAGGAAAGAGCCTGCAGGTCAACCAGGAATCATTGTACATGGTTACCGGGGTCATGAAGCATATCCCGCAGACATCCCTTTTCAGGCCGGATTTCTTTGCTTCCTTTGAATCCCTTAACCTCAAACCAACAGGGAACAAAATTCAGGATTTGATGGGCAACCTCAATTACTACACGTACATTTTGCTCGGGGAGAAAACGGATTTCAAGGCCTTGGGCCAAAAATTTACGGACCATTTAAACAAGCATCTCGGGCTTGTGCTCAAAGCGATCGGGGCCTCTGTTCAAGTCGAGCTGCAACCGCTGACCAATATCTATTTGCATTCCGACAGGGAAAACGAATTGGAGCGGGTTGGCGATATCTCTTACGTCTATCTCTTTTCAGGAATCGGCCTCTTCATTCTTTTGATAGCCTGCCTGAATTTCATGAACCTGACCACAGCCCGCTCGGCCAACAGGGCCAAAGAAGTCGGGTTGAGGAAAGTCGTGGGTGCCCAGAGGAAACAGCTCATCAAGCAGTTTTTAAGTGAATCCACCTTCCTTACGTTAATCTCCATTGTCATTGCCGTCTTTCTTGTTATTGTCCTGATGCCTGTTTTCGAGAATATTTCGGGCAAAGAGCTGAGTGTCGTTTATTTTATGAAAACGGAAATCTTACTTGGTATATTGGCCCTTTTCGCGATCACAAGTCTTATCGGAGGAAGCTACCCGGCTTTTTTTCTGTCGGCATTCCGTCCGGTCGAGGTCATTCAAGGACGATTGAGAAGAGGCGTTAAAAGCTCTGGATTGCGGATTGGCCTGGTCGCTCTCCAGTTCGTGGTCTCCATCGTATTGATCATCGGTACTTTCATTATAAATGATCAGTTGCATTATATCAGGAACAAGAAGCTGGGCTATGATATGGATCATATCATTTCATTCCGCTTGCGCAGCCCCGAGACACAAAAGCGATTCGAGTCTATAAAAACCGAGATGCTGCGTCATCCCAATATCCTAAGTGCATCCGCTTCGGATACGCCGCCTTTGGGTGAATCCACATACTCCATGTTTCATGCCACCGATAAACCTCCGAGTGAGATGTCTATGCTGTTCGGCCAGTGGGTGGATGAGGATTTTGTGGATACCTATAAGATGGAAGTTATTAGAGGCCGGTATTTTTCCAAGGAATATCCTTTTGATGCCGGTGAGTCAGCCGTCATCAACGAAGCCGCGGTGAAGTCGCTTGGATGGCTGGATGAGCCCATCGGCAAAGAAATCGAATTGTTCAACTCCGCTACAGAGCGGATAAAGTACAAGGTTGTCGGGGTGGTGAGGGATTATCATTTTCAATCCCTCCATAAGGAAATTGGCCCCATGCTCTTGCTTGCGCGGAATCCATGGGGAAATTTCACTTTGATCTCGGTGAGAGTCAAGCCGGAACGAATTCAAGAGACTCTCGCTTTTATGAAATCCAAATGGGCTGAATTCGACACACAATATCCTTTTGAGTACGAATTCATAGATGACCGTTTCGATGCGCTGTACAGAACGGAGGAACGGCTGGAAAAGCTCTTTCGCTATTTCACAATCCTTGCCATCATTATCGGATGTTTGGGGCTCTTTGGCTTGACCTCGTTCACTACGGAGCAGCGCACCAAAGAAATAGGAATCCGCAAAGTCTTAGGGGCTTCTATTCCCAATATCATCTTTATGCTGATCCGTGAATTTACGAAGTGGGTTTTTCTTGCCGCTGTCATCGCTTGGCCCATCGCATATTTTCTTATGAATTCCTGGCTGCGAAACTTTGCTTACAGAGTAGGCTTGGCAGTGACAACCTTTGTATTCGCTACCCTGCTCGCGTTATTTATCGCCGTAGGGACGGTCGGCTATCAAGCTGTAAAAGCAGCGTTCAGCAGTCCCGCCGAATCTCTTAAATACGAGTAGTCGCTTAAAAAAAAGACCGTTATCTATTTTCTTCACCTCTGTAAAAGTTGCCTGTTTCCTTTGGTTGACTCTTTTGGGATTAATGACTATTCTAGAGTGACGTAAGCGTAGGGAATGATATTTTAAAAAGGTCATTAGAGAATGAAAAGATGAGGGTGCGAATTCGTATGAGTTTATGTTTTATGATCATCATCTCAGTGCTGTCATCACTCGGTATGGTACGGTCTGAATTCGGGGCTCCGGACGAAATCGAGATATCCGTTGTGGAACCTATAGGAAAATAATGTCTCGGTTGAAGCGCTTTCGAATCAGATCGGCTTCGCTCTGTGTGTTGCTTGTTTTTTTTGCATGCTGCTCCCCGCTACGGAAGGATAACAGGGCACAATCACCCCTTCAGGAGACAAAAAAATTCGAACACATGGCCTTTGAGGATATCTGGAATGCCGTAATGCTGTCGCTGGCTAAAATGGAATTCGCGGTCCAGAAAGAGATGAGAGAAAGCGGGTTCATCTATGCGCAAGCGATCAAGAACCCAGACCGGCTCTATCTGCCGCCGCACATGAACATCCTCATTCGCAGAGAAGGGAACCGCATTGATGTTACTTGCCATGCGGTAGTTCCAGGCCAAGATGCCGATTTTAAAGCGAGTTCCGGATATGTTCAGAGTTTTTTTAAAATACTAACCGATACCTTGCTCTCTCTCAATTCCTGAAAACCGGAGGAATATTCATTTTTTAAGAACGATCAGCTTCTGATTGAGGGTTTTGATGTGCTGCATTTCCTCTTTAATGATCGCATCCAGCTTGTCTTTACCCAAATATTCGGGGACGAGATCTTTCATCCCTATGTAGAAAGCGATAGAGTCTTTTTCTGCCAGTATGGCCGTCTTATAGATCTCCTCGAGCGAAGAGCTGTCCATATCTTTTTCAAAAAATACTTTGGCATCGGCCAATGACTTGAGATACATTCCGGCTTCTTGATCGGGATCAAATGCCGGAGATTCATGCTCTTTCCCGGACAACTGCGCTCTCATGGCGGTAAAAGTTTTAAGGTGGTGGTCTTCCATCCCGGCGAGTTGGAGCAGAAATTTTCTTTCGATAGCATCGTCCACATTTTCAGCGGAATCTCTATAGAATTTGGCGCCGTTTCTCTCAATCTGTTCTGCCATCTCTAGAATTTCGTCGGCACTGAATACATGACTCATTTCATTATTCCTCCTATCCCTTAGTATAGTACATTAACCGTTATCGTCAACC
>JAFGNQ010000442.1 GCA_016926925.1 Candidatus Aminicenantota bacterium | reverse complement strand
TATTTTCGGCCGGTACATCAAATTCCCTAAAGATTAAGCCGCATGCCCTATTGAGTGTGACAATAATACCCCCCTGCTCGACAAAGGTCTTTAAGGCTTCGATTCCCTCTTTGCCGATTCCGCCCTGATACTCAGGAGGATAGTCTGTATCATATCTTCCATAAGGAGAGTTTCGACTGGGTTTCCCTGCTTTAATAATATCTGAATTTTCATCGGCGAACACAAGTACATCGAATCTGGAATTTAAGTTAACTTCCCTTTTCTCCTTGAAATCCTTGTTATAAAGAGTATTGAAAGGAATTCCGAGATCATCAAATACATACCGAGTCCAACCTTCATCCATGTTGGATCTCCAAGACTTATAAAGACCTACTCGGTGTTTTTTCAATCGTGTTTTTGGAATTCCTTCAAAATTTTTGATTTCATAGGCATTCACGTGCCATTTTTCCAAAAGATCAGGAAGGATATTATGTGCGTGTGGGGTGTTTTTAATTAGAAAACTTCCTGCCTCCATATCGAGGCCATTTTTTTGGATGACGTCCTTAGAACGGTAGATTTCAACGCTCTCTTTGAGAAGGGGAAAAATCACCGAATAGGAATTGTTTAACCTGGAATCTAGAACTATGCAAGGTGCCGTTTTTTGAGGAGGGGTCACAGTTTGATCGGGAACTTTTTCCAGTTTTGTGAGATCCGCGTTGAAGGACTTTTGGATCTGAACGCATTGGACCCCCATTTGGAGAGGAAGTGTCCACCCGGCTGTATCATAGGGAGGAATGGGAGGGCCCCCTGGATAGAGCCTCATATCAGGATACTTTTGTATTTCGAGCAAATTTTGAACATAAGGTCTGTACGGCTGAGACAACAAAACAACAAATGAGTCAGCTGGAAAGACTTTCTCGTCGGCAATAAAATCTTCTGTAGCCTTATGGATTTCCGCCCCACCGGATATCAGCACGTCCAGCATCTTCAGTGTCGTCGGATAATCGTGCTGGTTTTGGGGAATGACGAAGGCAAAAGGACTGCCTTCTTCCGTTTTTTCTATGGAATCTCTACACATTTTGTAGAAGTTGTAGAGAAAGTCCTCCTTATGAAGAGAGGCTGTCTTAATCAGGCTCAGAGAAAGAGAAAGATCATAGTCCACAATGTCTCTCAGTTTCCACCAGCCTCCTGTCCATGGATCGGGTAACTGCATCCGTTTTTCAATATTGACTTTGGGTATTTCTGTGGGATCTATGTAAATGGGACTGGCTAAATTGACGGATGCCATCTCGCTAAGGAGGCAGATGGTATTGTGGAGCCACCCGGTGTTATCGCAGGCTCCATCCCACCAGCCGGTATACTCTCTTCCGTAAACAACTCCTTCAAAGTCGTTTTTCTGAAGATCGTATGCCATATTCATTCCACAGAGACCGACTCCCTGCCAGAGGAGGGGATGGACATTGGGATTGGGAGGATCCATAAACGGAGGTACGAACAACCGGGCATCTGTCTCACCCGTCTGGTGTTCGTCAATATGAATCTGAGGAATCCACTCATGATAAAGAACTTTGGTGATTTCTTTTGTTTCAGCTAGATTCAGCATAAACCAGTCGCGGTTGTTGTCGTGGCCTGCATAGTGATGGTAAAGCCAGGGCATTTGGCCTCCCTCGTATTTTGTGCCTACATATTTTTTGTACCATTCAGTCACCATCTGATGGCCATCCGGATTTGAGGTTGGGACTAAGAGGACAATGACGTCCTTCAGGATTCTGTCAACGTCGATAGGAGCCTGTCCAGTTACCAATCTATGTGCCAGCTCCATGGACATTTGTGAGGCTCCGATTTCGTCGGAATGGAGGCTGCAGGTAATCATAACTGTAATCTTGCCTTCCCGAGACAGCTTTCTGGCTTCATCCGTTGTCAAATCCCGGGCGTCTCTTAGAGCTTTGGCATTTTGGCGATAAGTCTCAAGTCTGGCCATGTTTTCTTCAGAAGTGATAACCGCCATAATCAGGGACTTGCCCATGGTGGTTTTGCCAAGAGTCAACACCCTGATTTTTTCTGATTCGCTGTCGAGTTTTTCAAAATAGGTCCGGATTTGGTTGTAATCGGCGAGCTTTCTGTCTGCTCCCACTTTGTGACCTAAGAATTCTTCAGGCGAGGTCTGAGCGGGAAGTATTAAAGGGAAAAAAAATAAAAAAGGAAAGACAAAAGGAAAGATTTTTTTTATCATCGGTCACTCCTCGGCAAATAAGGGAATAGATGTTTGATTTATTTCCTGTTTAGTGATCTCGAATTTTTTCAAATATTATATTCTTTACTATATCTTCTTGAAGCTCAAAACCTGTAACATTGTTTTCTTTATTTCTAATGAATTTCAACTCAAATTCAGACTCGATACTTTGCCAAACGAAATTATCGTGAGAGTATGCGGTGAGATTGTACGGAATTTCTCTAAGGGTTAGAATCAGATTTTTATTTTCCACAGTGAGAGTGTAGCTGATCTTGAGCTCATCACTGTAATATTTTCCCGCATACTCCTTCAACTGTGATGATGATAGCGATATGGGCTTGGGCTTCTGTTTTGAAGAGTGTTTTCTCTGTCTTGAATCCGGAGGTTCGGAGAATTGATCCGCCAGATACAAATCCGCAATATTCCTTGCAATCAGGCCAGGGCTGAACGTATTCAGATTGGACAGTATAACGATGGAAAACCTCTGGTCGGGGAATTGGAGATAGAAGGCCTGGTAACCAACGGCGGATCCTCCGTGACTTATTGTTCTCAAGCCTCTATAGTTCTCCGTTCTCAATCCGAATGCATAGGAGATTTCTTCGCCATTGTTAAGTTTTCCCATGGTCAGCATGGTTTTTATCAAATCTTGAGTGCCCTCTCCCAATTTATTTTTGTAGAAATTCTGATCCCATTTTAGAAAATCTTCTACTGTCGTAAAAAGCCCTAAATCCCCTATCACTTCAAGCCGGAGGATGTTCAACCGGTAGCCTCCATTTTTTTCCTGTGCATAACCATACGCTCTATTTTTAACAATCATATTGGGATTGTCGTGAAAATGAGTGTTCTTCATTCCGAGAGGATCAAAAATATATTTCTTGGTAAAAGCACTTGTTTTCATTCCGCTCAATCGACTGATAATCTCCGAAAGCAGAAAATAGCCGGAATTTGAATAAGAATACATTTCACCGGATTTGAAATTCAGTTTTTTTTGGCTGGACAAAATGTCAACCAGCTCACGAGGCGTATACACATAACCGCTTCCTTCAGGTTTCCCCAGAAGTTCTACCAGAGTCAGGTATTCTCGAATTCCGCTGGTATGATACAGGAGATGCTTGATCTTGACCGGATCGCCATAATCAGGCCATTGAGGCAAGAACTTTTGGATGTTATCTTCTATAGAAAGTTTTCCCTGCTCGATGAGAATGGCAATACACATCGCTATGAACTGTTTTGAAATAGAACCCGTTCGCGACACGGTTTGAGGCGTCCATGGCAATGAATACTCTAGATTAGCTATGCCATAACCCCGGGCATAGATAATCCTGCCATCCTTGAAAATTCCAAAAGCCGCTCCTGGGGAGTCCTCCCTATTCCATTGTTCAAACATGGCATCCACTTTGTCCGTGAGATTCGTATGCGTGTAGGCCTGATGAACACCGGCTTGTTGCGTCGAAAAACCAATGAGCACAAAGAAGGATATCCACAAAGCAAGCCTTATCGGCAGTTTTATTCCTTTATTCATAGCTCTTCCAATTCAAGAAGATTTTTTCAATTCTGTACCATTCATTCTTCACGCTTCCACGGTTCCCACTCTATGCCTCTCATATATTTTTGCATCCATCTTATCTCCTCGATATAACGTCGTCGTTGATGCCGCGCTTCGCGGAATCCATGGGGCTCTCTAGGGAACTTGATATAGCGCACGGGAGCGCGGCCAATCTCTTTAAGTGCATGGAAGAACATCATGGCTTGGTTGGGGGTGCTGACCATATCCCGGGCACCATGAAGCAAGAGTGTAGGTGTTGTGACATTTTTGACATACCAAAGCGATGAAACTCTGCGCCACTCTTCCGGATTTATCCAATGAGCTCCGCCAATGTAATGATATCTGAGATCCCAGCTAAGTCCGGGGCCAGACTCCGCCGTCCAACTACCGACCATGGCGCCAAGAATCGCTGCTTTAAATCGATCGGTCTGGGTGATAATCCAACTGCCGAGAATCCCCCCCCAGCTCCAGCCCCTGACACCTAACTGCCCTGGGTCGGCAATATCCTGTGCGACTAGATAATCCACTCCCGACATCACGTCGTCGAATTCGCCACCGCCAACATCACCCTGGAGTGCACACAAGAGCTCATCGCCGTAGCTGTCACTTCCGCGAATATTCGGTCCGAAGGAGACATATCCTAATCCCCCAAAAACATGGAATTCAGCCCTGAACCTGTTAGCAAAGTGCCCCGGTGGTCCTCCGTGAATAGTGACTATAAGAGGAAACTTAATCTCCGTCTTAGAGTTGCCAGGAAGATAGAGAACAGCCTCAATCTCCATACCGTCTTTACTGTTCCAGTGTATTACTTTTCCCTCAGCCAACAAAATGTCCTTTTTTATCCAGGGGTTTGCGTCAGTCAGGCGAATAGGTGTAAATTCACTTAACGGAGATACAAAGAGATCCGGAGGAGTGTTAAAATCACTGTAGGAATAAACCATCTTTGTTCTATCTCTTGAAAAAGCGAGGGCCTGGATGGTACCATTAACATCTGTGACACTCGTGATTTTTCCAGTGTTGATGTTGATTCGATAGAGATTGAGATCGGTGTGACGGGTCTCATTGAAGAGGAGATGTTCGCCATCTGGTGTCCAGGCTACGCTAGAAATTTCTCCGTAACTTGGCTTTGCCAATTTCCTTTTCTCACCTGTTTCAGGATTCATTATCCAGAGGTACCCGTGAGTCAGGTCAAAATCTTTGTCTGTGGGTGCATGATAAACAAAAGTCTTCCCGTCAGGCGCCCAGAGAATTCTTTCCTCAGGAGCATTATTGTGGGTCAATTGATTCATTCTT
>JAFGNQ010000008.1 GCA_016926925.1 Candidatus Aminicenantota bacterium | reverse complement strand
TCTCTTCGAAGAGGTGTGTCAAAAAAATATTCATATACAGTGGGAAAACAGCCAGAAAGGAGACGTCCCTCATACGCTGGCTGACATACAAAAAGCGAAGAAGGATTTGGGGTACGCACCCCGTACCGAGATCAGGGCAGGATTGTATGAGGAGTGGGACTGGATCAAAAGACTCTATTCAATGGAAGGATAAAAAATATGGAGCGTTCATATTGGAATGTCCCAAAAATCACCTGCCTTTTTGTTGCCGTGATTCTTGTCACGCTGACGATAACCGCCTGTGGGAAAAAAAGCACAGCACTCTCGCCGGAAATTGCCTCCAGCGATGAACTTTTGTTCAATCTCGGAATGGAGGCGATCGAGAAGGATTCCGAGAAAGGCCGGCTCTACCTCAGGCAGGTCATCGACTCATTCCCCAAAAGTTTTTATGCCCAAAGAGCAAAATTAGCGATCGCCGATTCTTATTTCAAGAAAAGCGATGAAGGGAGCATGATCATCGCCGCATCCGAATACAGAGAATTTATAAGCCTTTTCCCTCTCAGCCCTTCAGCCTCCTATGCGCAATATCAAATCGGAATGACATCTTACAAAAAGGTGCTCAAACCTGGGCGGGATCAAACCAAAACAAGGCAGGCCTTGAATGAATTTAAAAAAGTTATCACCAATTATCCTCTGAGTGATGAGGCAAAACAGGCTGAAGACAAGATTAGAGACTGTGAAGAGCGGCTGGCCGAACACACCCTGAGCATCGGAGAGCTTTATTATAAGAGGAGTGCTTATAAAGCTGCAACAAGCCGCTTACTCGATATCCTCACCGAATATCCCAACTACTCCAAAATGGATAAGGTGTATTTTGTTCTCGCCGATGCCTACTTCAAATGGCGTAAGTTTGAAGAGAGCTCTCCCTACTTCAGAAAGCTTATTACCGATTTCCCACAGAGCAAATACTCTGAGGAGGCGACAGCCAAACTTGAGGAAATCGAGGAAATCCAAAGCAAAAATCAGAGCTAAGGCTGTGTACATTGTTTGCATGCGGAGGTTATGAATGAAACGAAGACATTGTTTGTGCATTGCGCTACTCGCGTTTCTAGGATTGACCTGCCTATCCTATTCTCAGACTGAGACGGAAGGCCTGCCTGGACGAACGGCGATTCAGGCGGGACTCGGATTCGAATATTTGAATCAAACAGTCAGCTGGGACGATGGTGATCAGGAATCCAATCTCAAATCCTATATGATCACACTGAACGGCGGTATCGAAATCATAGAAGGCTTTACCCTTGGCGCTTTCGTCGGTTTCGCATCCTCAAACCTCGATTCCCTAGTGTTCCGGGAGCTCCCGATATCCCTGGAGATGGATGCGGGGTCGATCAACGGATTCGCTTTGGGCGGCGAAGCCGAATTTACCCTGTTCAGCTCCTACGATTTCGAGATCGGTATCATCGGTCAGTACATCTACTTCTCGGGCAAAGAAAAGGAATGGGAGATCCCGGGGCTCAGCGTTGAAGGCACAGCCACAGGAAAGCCGAAATGGCAGAGGGCGAGGATAGGTGTATCTTTCGAGTACAAGGGTTTCGATTATTTCTACCCTTACGCCTCGGTTTACTACAACCGTCTCCGGGGAAATTTTGAAATGCAAGAGTCCATTGAAGAACTGGCCAAGACCGAAGATAAAGACATCAAAGGAAAGGCTAATTTCGGAGTCGGACTAGGCGGAACCTACGAGTTCACCGAGTCGATCAAGCTGACGGTGGGTGCTGATATCATGCCTTACAGCGGGGGCATTGACTTTGGCGGCATCATCCGAATCCTGTTTGAATTCTAACCTGAAGGAGGCGGCAACGATGAGGAGAAAAATCCTATTTTTGGTGCTCGTTCTATCCGTTTGTCTCATTTCCCTCAGTTTTCAATCACAGAGAGATGATTCCCATAAAAGGACAATTTCCGGCTCCGATGTGCGGGAAGTCCATTTTTCCCAAACCGGCCGTGCATTCGGACAGCATGAAAGGCTGCAGTTCGCATCGGATCAGGTTCTAGTAAAATTCAAGTCCGACATCTCTGCAATGGAAATCGAGGCAATTATCAGCGCTTATCGCACATATAAAATCAAGAAAATTTCGGGGCTGAATATCTATCAACTCCAAATTCCTCAAGGTTTTTCGGTTGAAGAGACCGTCTATGCTTACAGTAAAAATCCGGATGTAGAATTTGTAGAGCCCAATTACGTAGCCCGTATCACCGAAACGCCGAATGACAGTCTTTTTTCCTACCAATACGCTTTGAACAATACGGGTCAGGCGATAGGAATCCCCGGGAGTCCTACTGGCAGAGCCAGAGCCGACATTAAAGCTACGGCCGCTTGGGATGAAACAATAGGTTTGGAGGCAACGGTCATCGCCATTGTGGACACGGGAGTGGAGATTCTTCACCCCGACCTTCAGGACAAGATCATCTCAGGAGGACGCGATTTCGTGAACAGTGACTTCGATGCCGATGACGACAACGGCCACGGAACACATGTGGCAGGCATTGCAGCAGCGGATACCCACAATACCGAAGGTATTGCAGGCGTGGCATGGGACTGCAGGATATTGCCGGTTAAAGTCATGGATGCCGACGGCTCAGGTCTCTACAGCTGGATAATCGACGGCATACGTTGGGCAGCCGATAATGAAGTCCATGTCATCAACCTCAGTCTGGGAGGAGATGCCGATGCAGACTCCCTGAGAGCAGCGATAACCTACGCCGTGTCCAAAGGCATTGTCTGCGTCGCCTCGGGCGGAAATGACGGATCTTCCGTCCTCTACCCCGCCGCCTATGACAACTGCCTGGCTGTGGCAGCTACGGATTACAATGACGACAGGCCGGATTGGTCGAATTCAGGACCGGAAATCGATGTCGCAGCTCCCGGAGAACGAGTGCTGAGTACGATTCCCACCTGGTTTTTCGGTGAGGGCTCTCTGCCCTATGCATTCGGATTCGGAACATCGATGTCCGCACCGCATGTGGCCGGCTTGGCCGCTTTGATCAAAAGCATGAAGCCTTGGTTGAGCGCCCAAGAAATCATGAACATCATCCGTTACACAGCGGATGATGTCAACAGCAGTGGCAACCCGGGCAAAGACGAATTTATCGGATACGGCCGGATCAACATGGAGAAAGCCCTGGTACCCATAAAGATATCCGCGGCATCCGAAAACGAATAGAGTCCCATTGTTTTATAAATAGCGAATCCAGTTAAAGATTCGGCACTTCCGGCAGGAGGATAAAAAGTAGACTCTCTTCCTTTTTGTAAGGGTTATGGATGAAAATGTCCAAGGAAGTTTTGAGCGACCGGACTGAAGATATTTCCGGACATTTTCATCTCGAATCATTCCAATCACATTACCCACACAAAACAGGAAAGAACCAAAAAGTTTAGTATCCAAATCTTGCTGGAATTTAAAGACCCGAAACAATGATCAAATCCTTACGCATTCAAAACCTGGCTACGATCGAGGATATCGAGCTGGATTTTGAGGAAGGTTTTTCCATCCTGACCGGTGAGACGGGTGTGGGCAAATCCATAATAATCGGGGGGATCCTGCTCATTCTGGGCGAAAAAAGCTCGAGAGACATGATCCGGACCGGAGAAAATGAGATTTCCGTCGAAGCGGTCTTTCAACCGGGAGGATGCTTCCCAGCCCGGGAGGAATTTCCTCCTTATTCAGAGGACGGGCTATTCATCCATCGAAAGATTTCCGATAAAATAACGGCTAAGGGCTACGTGAACGGAGTCCTGGTACCTCTTAAAAAACTCAAAGAACTCAGCTTTTATCTTGTGGATATTTACGGTCAGAACGATCACATCTTCCTGCAGCAAGTCGAAAACCATCTCCTTTATCTCGATGCTTATGCCAACACCTCCGATCTTCGATTGGAATTGGAGCAAATCACCAGGGAACTCAAACGGCTCGTCCGGTCAAAAAATGAAATCGAATACCGCAACCGGGAGCGGGAGCAGCGTTTGGACTTCCTCCGGTATCAGATAATGGAAATCGAAAAAGCATGCCTCGAACCCGGAGAAGAAGATGCTTTGAAACAGGAACGGAACATCCTCAAAAATGCCGAACGCATAAGGCAGCTTGTCGAAGAAACATTGAACATCGTTGACGGTGAAGAGGCTTCTATTTCTTCATTATTGCCCCGCCTCCTCAACACCTTGCATGAGCTCTCGGGATATGCAGAAGAATTCCGGGAGGCCTCCCATTCGATCGGGCAGTTTGCCATCACGATCCGAGAATTTTCCGATTCTCTTCACCAATTCCATGATCGGCACACCGAATCTCCGAAAAAACTGGACGAGATCGAAGAACGGATGAGCTTGATAGAAAGGCTGAAGCGAAAGTACGGCAGCTCCGTCGAAGGCATCCTCGCCTACCTGGAGAAAGCCAAGATCGAATTCGAGGATTTGAATCAAAGTCAGGACAAGCTTTCCGAACTCGGGGCCAAAATCCTAAAGCAATTCGAATCCTACAAAAGTGCTGCCGAAAGACTCTCGGACTCCAGAAAAACACATGCCCGTAATCTTGAGGCGGATATTGAAAAAGAAATCGAACAGCTTGGAATGAGAAAAGCCAAGTTTCGGATTAACATTCTCAGCACAACCCCTGATCCCGGCCACGTCGAAAAATTGAAGAGCAACGGTATTGACGACGTGGAATTCCTCATCAGCCCTAACCCAGGTGAAGACCCGAAACCTTTGCGCCGCATCGCCTCAGGTGGCGAACTTTCACGAATCATGCTTGCCTTAAAATCCATCGGAAAAGACGGAGAAAAGATGAAAACCCTGATCTTTGACGAGATCGATTCAGGAATAGGCGGAAAAACCGCAGAATTCGTGGCACAGAAACTAAAAGGGTTGTCCATAGATAATCAGGTCCTCTGCATAACACACCTCCCTCAGATCGCCTCGTTTGCCGCACATCATTTCAAAATCGAAAAAAAAGTTTCAGCCAACAGAACCTTCACCACAGTCAAGAAATTGAATTTTGAAGAAAGAACCGAAGAAATAGCCAGGCTGTCAGCCGGAAGCCATATATCGGAGGCCGCCCTTCAAAACGCCCGGGAAATGCTCGAACGCAACCTCAAATTTGTCGGACGCACCAAAGGCTGATTTCACAAAAAGAAAGGAAGTCGTATGTATAGAGTCGTCAATGAAGCTTGCTCAACATTCAAAGAAGGATTCAGCTGCAGCCAAGCCGTATTCTCCGCTTTAGGAGAATCTTTCGGACTTGACCGGGATACAGCGCTCAAAATTTCCCAGCCTTTCGGAGGAGGTATCGCTTATATGGGGGAAACATGCGGAGCGGTTACTGGCGCATTCATGGTTATCGGACTCCAGTATGGCAGGACCAAAGCCGAAGATTCAGAGGCTAAAGCGAAAACGTATGCGACCGTTCATGAATTCGTGAAGCGGTTCAAGGCCGAGCACCACTCGATCGTCTGTCGAGAGATATTGGGGTATGACGTGAGTGACAAAACGGATTTCAAAATGGCACTTGAAAACAAAGTTTTTGAAACCGTATGTCCTCTGCTCGTTCGGACGGCTGCCGAAATCTGCGTCGAGCTTCTTCCTGAATTTAAAAATACCGAGCCCTGACAGCTCAAAAAAGAAAAAAAATCATCAATTTCACGTGAGCACTAAACGATTGGCCCCACCGATACTAGAGTCTCAAGGTCTGCATAACAAGACGTTCATCATCCACACTTTCGGATGCCAGATGAACGAAAACGACTCCGAGCGCATCGCAGGATCCTTGATCGACGGCGGCGCCATTCCCTCGGATAAAATCGAGGACAGTGACATCATTATCGTCAACACATGCGCCGTCAGGCAAAAATCCGAAGAAAAACTCTTTTCCCTCTTGGGCCGACTGAGAAAGATGAAGCAGGAAAGACCTCTCACTGTCGGCGTCGTGGGATGTGTCGCACAACTCTACAGATCCCAACTTTTCGAAAAAAACCCAGTAATCGATTTCGTGCTGGGACCCGATAACTATTGGCAAATCCAAAATGTTTTGACCTCGCCTTCAGGAGAAAAGATTGTAGCGACGGCCTGGAATCAAACCTGGCACGATGTGGCCTTTGATAAAATCCGCAGAGAGAGCGATTCCAGCGCCTTTGTCACCATTATGGAAGGATGCAATAACTTTTGCACCTATTGTGTCGTTCCTTACACGCGTGGAAGAGAGAAATACAGGCCCGCATCCCATATTCTTGAAGAAGTGCGCCATTTAGCACAAAAAAATTACGCGGAAATTCAGCTTCTCGGCCAGAACGTCAATTCCTACCACGATCCTGTATCCGGAAGTACCTTTGACTGCCTGTTGCAAAAAGTCAACGATATCGACGGCATCCAATGGATCCGCTTTCTGACTTCCCACCCGAAAGATCTTTCAGACAACATCGCTCGCACGATGAAAGAATCTTCGAAAGTATGCCGTCAGATCCATCTGCCTTTGCAGTCGGGATCCTCATCAATTCTGAAAAAGATGAACCGAGGGTACACAAAAGAAGAATATCTGGATCGAATCGCGATGATAAGACAGTATATGCCAGACGTAGCTTTCAGTACGGATGTCATTGTCGGATTTCCAGGAGAAGAAGAAAAAGATTTTCAAGATAGTCTCGCCGTGCTCGAGCTGGTTCGTTTCGTAAACATTTTTTCTTTTCGTTACTCTCCCCGCCCGGGAACAAGCGCCGCACACATGAAAGATTCCGTTGCCTTTGATACGAAAAAAAGAAGGCTCATTGAGCTCCAAGCTCTGCAAAAAAAAATCCAGATGGAAAACAACACCAAACTCATCGGAAAAAACGTGGCTGTTCTCTTAACAGGACGAAGCAAGAAAGATCCCCGGGTTTATTCCGGAAGAAATGAGGCCTTTCAAGTCGTTAATTTTGAAGCCGAAGCCGAACTCAAGGACCGGTTCGTTCAAGTCACCATCACTTCATGCGGCCCTTACTCGCTACGCGGCAAAGCTTGCAAAGATCCCGCCGCCCTTTCCTAGCTGGCCGATGGAGAGCACATATCTTCCATGATGTTTTTTAGCTTGAGTGTAAAAAATAGACCTGCTCTTTGTATTGAAATGGATGCTGTTTTATGCTATAAACTTCTAAAAATTTTATGAGGTTTTCCATGAGTTTATTAGAATTGACTCCCTATTCATTCATTTTAGGCTTCGTAGGCCTGATTTTTGCCATTTCCATTTATTTTGTGGTCAAAAAATACGCCAGCGGCACCGAATTAATGAACGAAATCGCAGAAGCCGTTCATTCCGGGGCAATGGTGTTTTTGAGAAGAGAATACATGTTCATAACCGTGTTTGTAATAGCACTCTTCCTAATCCTCTGGAAGCTCTTCTCGATCTATACGAGCCTGGCTTTTATTTCAGGCGCGTTTTGTTCCATGCTTGCCGGATTCATAGGGCTGAAAGCATCGACACGTGCCGCTGTCCGGGTGACACAATCCGCCATCAAAGAAGGCGCCTCACAAGCCCTGACAGTCGCCTTTCAGGGGGGGGCGGTTATGGGTATCTCGGTGGCCGCTCTCGGTGTCATTGGAATCAGCCTCTTCTATTTGTTTACAAAAGATCCGATCATCATCAACGGTTTTGCAATGGGTGCCAGCTCCGTTGCTCTGTTTGCCCGCGTGGGCGGAGGGATTTTTACTAAAAGCGCGGATGTAGGCGCAGACCTCGTAGGCAAAGTCGAAGCGGGCATTCCCGAAGATGACCCTCGTAATCCCGGCGTTATCGCCGATAATGTCGGTGATAATGTCGGCGACACAGCAGGAATGGGAGCGGATCTCTTTGAATCCTACGTCGGATCCGTGATCGCTGCAATGGCTTTGGGTGCCACCATGACTCCTGCTCTCAACCACATGTCGTTGCCTCTGTTGCTTATCGCTACAGGCCTCATCAGTTCCGTTTTGGGCGTCTTTTCCATAAAAATACTGAAGAATTTCAACCCGCAATCCGCCCTGAGAAATTCAACCTACATCAGCGGCATTATATTCCTGATAGGCGCATTTTTCTGTGTGAAAATCCTTATGGCTGAGATGCACATTTTTTATGCCGTGTTGTCCGGCTTGATCGGAGGAGTGCTCATCGGATTGGAAAGCGAATATTTTACAGCAGGACCTCCAATAAAAACTCTGGCCAAAACAGCACAAACAGGAAGTGCGCCGACGATAATCATGGGCATGGCTATCGGCTATCAAAGCACCATTCTTCCGTTGCTCACCATTGCAGCGGCAATCTTCATCTCCTATCAACTTTCCGGTCTTTACGGCATTGCCTTGTCGGCGGTAGGGATGCTGTCCACAATCGGAATAGTCATGACAACGGATTCTTACGGCCCTATCGCAGATAATGCCGGAGGAATCGCAGAGATGTCCAAGGCCGGCCCGGAAATCCGAAAGATTACGGACAAACTCGATGCTTCGGGAAATACGACAGCTGCCATAGGAAAGGGATTCGCCATAGGCTCCGCCGCCTTGACGGCACTGGCTCTTTTTTCCGCTTATCAAAAAACAGCCCAACTCGATTCCATAAGCCTAACCGATGTGGAGACGGTTATCGGCATCCTTATCGGAGCCCTTATGCCTTTTGCCATTGCCTCATTTACTCTGAAGGCGGTAGGCCGTGCAGCCGATAAAATGGTGGTCGAGATAAGAAGACAATTCAAAGAAATCATAGGGCTCATGGAAGGAAAAGCCAAGCCTGATTCCAACCGTTGTATCGATATTGTCACCCGAAGCGCCTTGTTTGAAATGATACTTCCCGGGCTCTCGGCCATCATCATGCCTCTTCTCATCGGATTCCTTATAGGACCTGAGGCACTCGGTGGGTTCCTGGCAGGAGCGACAGCCACCGGAGTGTTGCTTGCTATCTACATGGCCAATGCAGGCGCAGCTTGGGACAACGCGAAAAAATGGATAGAAGAGGGTCATTTGGGAGGAAAGGGCACGGATGTCCATGCTGCAGCCGTCATCGGGGACACGGTGGGAGATCCTTTAAAGGATACATCAGGCCCATCCATGAACATACTGATCAAACTGATGGCCGTTGTCAGCCTGGTTTTCGCTCCTCTCATTCTGTGATCTAATACAGTTATCGTTCCTTCTCTTCCAACCCATTCATTCGTATCATTGACATTCCGGAAGCGGAAATAGCGCGTTGCCCGTGCTGTTATTGCTATTCTCATTATTTTCAGTTATAATTCACGCTTCTTTATAGTCTGGCTGGAGTAAAAATATTAGGCTAAAACGATGAAGGTCAATGTCTGGAACACCATTCTCCAAATCAGTAAAGAGAGGGGTTTGGAGACAAGTGTCATCGTCGACGCCATCGAAGAATCTCTCAAGGTAGCTTCTGAAAAATATTTTAGCCATGATGAGGATATTACGGTCGTGTTCAAACCTGAAAAAGGCGATCTGCGTGTTTTTTCGAGAAAGCTTGTATCAAAAAATCCAACAGCCTTATCTAGGGAGATTTCTCAGCAGGAAGCAAGAAAATTTAAAGCTCAAGCCAAGGTCGGAGAGACTATAGAAATCGATCTCCCTTCTGAAACCTTGGGTCGGATCGCAGCTCAGGCTGCCAAACAAGTCATCTTCCAGAAAGTCCGGGATGCGGAGCAGGAA
Source organism: Candidatus Aminicenantota bacterium (assembly GCA_016926925.1). Next base: position 1,268 of record JAFGNQ010000008.1, on the reverse strand, counting down.
AGAATATACAGACTTTATGCTCCCAGGATAGGTGAAATCATCACAGCCGTCTTAAGACGCTTCGAGTCCAACAACAACATGATTCTGGAATTGGACAAAACGGAATTTCTGTTTCCTTATAGAGAAAAGCTCCCCGAGGAAGAGTTTCGAAGGGGCGACCGCGTTAAAGCGGTGATCAAACAAGTCTATAAAGATACCAAAGGCTCGCAAGTCATCGTTTCCAGAGTCGACTCAAAATTTCTAGCGAAACTGATGGAGCTGGAAATTCCCGAGGTCGCCAACGGCAATATCGAAATTAAGGATATCGTGCGCCAACCCGGAGAAAGAGCGAAAGTGGCGGTTTTGACCAAAGAAAAGGATATAGACCCAATCGGTGCCTGCATCGGCGTCAAAGGGAACAGAGTCCTGGCCATCAGCAATGAACTTCAAGGTGAGAAAATCGATGTTGTTGAATGGTCTGAGAATCCAATATACTATGCAAAGGCCGCACTCAGCCCGGCCAGAGTCGAAAAGGTTTTCATCCTGGACAGAAGAGATCAAATACTGCAGGCACAGGTTGCTAAGGATCAGTTTTCTCTTGCCATTGGGAAGAAAGGGATCAACGTGAGACTTGCCTCGAGGCTCGTTGGCTGGAAAATAGAAATCAAAAACGGCTGAGAAAGAATCCCTTTGTACAGGGAATAGAAGGAAATTATGACAACAGAAACAAAGAAAAAGACGGAAAAGGCCCCAAAGAAAGCAACTCCGAGCAAACCGGAGAAAATCGTTCTAAGGGAAGGAATGAGTATAAAAGACCTCGCGCTTAAAGCGGGAATCAAAGCTAAGGGACTCATCCAAGAACTCACAAAAAAAGGATTTACGCTAGGGGTCAATGAGATCTTGACCGAGTCCCTGATACGCCCTTTGTCACATCTGTTAAAACTTGAAATAGAAATCATCACGCTAGAGGAAGATATCCGCAAACTTGCACAAGCCAATCCGAAGGAATGGGTCGACCGCCCGCCGGTTGTCACCATGATGGGGCATGTCGACCACGGCAAGACGACTTTGCTGGATGCATTCCGTCACTCAAACCTCGTGCAAAAAGAATCCGGGGGAATCACGCAACATATCGGAGCCTATCAACTTCTGTATAAGGATCGCAAAATCACCTTCGTCGATACACCTGGCCATGAGGCCTTTACCCAATTGAGGGCTCGAGGTGCCCAAGTGACCGATATCGTAATTCTCGTGGTAGCGGCAGACGACGGGGTCATGCCCCAAACTAT
>JAFGNQ010000007.1 GCA_016926925.1 Candidatus Aminicenantota bacterium | reverse complement strand
GGGACAGCTGAAGTGGAAGATGCGAGGAAGAGGCTGGCGGGATTGAGGAATTGACATAGTGTATAGAATTTAGTTATAAATTCCATATAGATCAGCAAGGGTGAAAAGGGAAAGCTCCTGCTCAGTCGAGGAGTCTTAATCCCTTAATTTTAATCTTATTTAGGAGGGGTTTTATGCAAAACAAAATTATCGTGGGAACATTTCTGACATTCTTTGTGCTTTCAAGCTTGATGATGGCTAGCGATTGGACAAAAGAACAGAAAGAGGTATGGCAAACTGTGGAAACATATGCAAAGCTTGCTAACGAGGGAAATTTTGAAGGATTCACTAGCTATTATCATGATGACTTTCTAGGATGGGTTTTGGGTAGCGAATTACCAGATTCGAAGCAAGCGCGAATGAAAGCCAATGAGTTCTTTTTAAAGAATTTAAAAAATCTGTATTATGAAATTCGACCTGTTGGGATAAAGGTTCATGGTAATTTTGCTATTGTTCACTATTATCAATATTCAGTCGATCAAGATATTTCTGGCAAGCAAATTACTCAAAAATATCGCTGGACGGATATTCTAATGAAGCAAGGGGATAAGTGGATGATGGTTGCCGATTCAGGAGGGGTTATAGAGTAAAGATGTGTCTTAAAACTTAGCACATATTCCTCTGGAAAAGCACAATGAGTGCAAATGGGGAAAAGGTGTTTTAGTTGTTCAAGGATTAACTTGACTTGACACGATAGGAAGAATCGACGTTTAGCTGGCAGAATACGACAGATTTTCTTGGAAATTTGTGTGATAATTGAGGTGCTGACGACGAAAAGGCTGTGCTTTGAGACCGTCAAGAAAATCCCCGGCGATCTCCGGTGTGTCGCTCGATGATTAAGGAAATAACCATGAATAAAAAAGACATCGCTGAATCATTCTTGCAACTTGCATCATCTGGCAATGTGCGAACTGCATACGAAAAGTGTGTGCATCTCCATTTCCGCCATCACAATGCCTACTTCAAGGGCGATCGGGAGTCGCTTCTCGTGGCTATGGAGGATAACGCGAGGGAATTCCCCGGCAAAACATATGAGACGTTGCGTATGCTCGAGGATGGGAACCTTGTCGCCGTACACGGAAAGGTGATGCTCGCGCAGGATTCTGAGTGGTCGGTCATTCACATCTTTCGGTTCAATGATGATCTGATTATCGAAGCATGGGAAGCGTCGCAACAAGTGCTGAAAGATTCCCCGAACGAGAATGGGATTTTCTAATGAGACGCGGGGCCGGATTTCAACATTTTTCCAGATATTGCTGAAAATACACTGCCGTGGATGAGATCGATGGTATTCTCCGAAGGATCTGCGGCCAATCCCCGGGGCCGGCGGTAACTCACAATTTATTCTTTTTTGTCTGGTTTTTCCAAAAGCCGTGGATATTTCTTCCTGACCCCATCCAACAGAGCCTGGTCCAGGTTGGCTTTATACAGGGTTTTGACTTCTGCCAACTGTCCGACTTCAAGTCCGACCGCCATACGTAAATCCGCCTCTTCGAGGTTTGCGTCCAGGAGATTGGCCTGGAATAAGCTTGCCTCCCGCAGATTCGCCTTCCACAGACTCGCCTTTTGAAGATCTGCGCCGTTCAGATTGGCCCTTTCAAAGTTCGACTTGTTAAGGCTTATTCCTTGAAGGTTTGCATGGGATAGATCGGCTCCTTGAAAGTTCGCAATCCAGAAGTCAGCGAACCGGGCATCGACATAGGAAAGATCTGCTTCTTGAAAATCGGCCAGGAAAAGACGTGAGTAGCGGAGATTCGCTTCCTTAAGATTAGCTCTCCGCAAATCAGCTTGCCTTAAGAACGCTCCGAAGAGATCAGCCTGAAATAAATTGGCACCTCTTAGATCGGCATTCCAGAAGTTAACCTGGAAAAGATTAGCAAGGCTGAGGTCTGCCTCTTCGAGAACAGCAAACGCCATATCTGAGTTTTTCAGGAAAGCGCCTTTCAAATTAGCTCTTATCAATACGGTATCGCGAAGAACCGCCCCCTCCAGATGACATCGCTCGAACTTCCCCCAGGGCAGATGTTTATCGTGCTCTTCGGGTTCCGTGATCAAGTTCTGATGACTTAAATCGACACACACCATTTGTCTGAAAAAGCCCCCTATGCGCCCCACAAAATATTTCGGGAATAACCCTGCCCTTGCCCAGGGAATCAGAAAGAGCAAAAGACCGGCCTCGATAGCCATGACGGATAAGACAGGCATGATACGGAATATCGTTCGTCTTAATACTCTGATCTTAGTCTCCAACTCAAATTTGTACCGTAATCCGAGAACGATAAGAGTACTCACAATCGGACTCGAACCGATCACATACGATAGAACGGGATCGTGTGTTTTTACATACTTGAAAGCGGTAAGAAATAGAAAAACAGGTAAGGAACCCCATAGAAGAAACACAGTGACGGCCTTGATTACTTTCCCATTCCACCCGGCTTCCGGATTGTCATGGGAAGCCCGCATTTTGTAAAGATAGAGCTGAAAGCAGACGTACAAAAAAATGGCCAGAAGCGGAACAGAAAGGAAAAATCCATTGAGTGACATATTCAGATTCAGGATCGGTAGACGAACCATTTTTTCGATGCTGATCTGTCTGTCGGAAATGCCGAGTACTGTGATAGAGAAATAAACGATAAGACCGGCATAAATAGAAAATGGTGCAACAAAGGCCAGGGTATTCTTCTTTTTCATGGTTCCTTTGCAAGAGTTACATATCTGTCCGTGATATCGGTAAACGATACATCCGGTCCGTACAAAACATGGATTTCCGTCCTTTTAAAGCTGGGCGCATAAATGCGGTGCTCAGGTTTTGAAGTGTCTGTCTTTGACGCATATTCAGCAAACCATGTTTCATCGAACCGGGAAGGATCAAAAGAGCTCATATAGTGCCACTGTTCTTTATCGTAGACCTCCAGCCAAACATGTCCACCCGCAGAATGGGTCCAGTAGGGGATAAATATCATCCGGGCAGGGATTCCAACCGCCCGGCAGGCATTGACAAGCATGAGAGCTGATTCCGCACAGGAAACCGAGCCTTTTTCGATCGATTCATAAGGGCTGTAAATCAATTTACGAAAGTCAGACACCATAAATTCCAGCGTGAATTCACGGTATATTTGCGCATTCAAATCGACCGCAGTCTCCTCAACCGTGCTGTTTGTCCGGGCTGTCTCGATGAACCTGTTATAGAAGTCGGCACGCCAGTTATCGCGCTGTTCGTTCACATTGGAATAAGGCAGGACATAGTTCAAAAACACCTCCTCGGGGATACCCTGGTTATAGGGAAGTTCTTGACGGGCCTTGATAGCGTATTTCACGTTGGAAACGAGAAAATCCGCAGTCAAAGACTGCAGATCTGCCAAAGGCATGTTGGCCAAAAGAAAGGCTATGCATTCGCGCTCTTCCTGATCAAGATCAACGATGGCTTTTATCAACTGCTCCGAATTATTTCCTGCTTTAACCAGTGCGTTCGAGACATCACACCGATACCCTTCGGGTAAGAGCGATACAGTCTTTTCCTGCGGTGTCTGCGAAGAATCAAAAGATCGCTCGATCTTTTCTTTATGAATCTTAGCCTTTTCTTTTAATTTTTCTCCTTCGCTCGTCCGTATTTTCATCGGAGTATCGAGGAGAACTTGTGTGTATTTCGCTGAATTGAGTATGTCTTTTTTTTTGTAATAAAAATCCATGAGCAGGGACATCGACGTGAGCCTCCAGGGCAGGATATTGCTGGCCAAGGATGCATTTTTTATGGCCTGATCAAGATTGCCGCATCTTTCATAGGCAATGGCTAAATCCTCGAGCAAATAGGGGTTGGGCCAGAATTCCTTTCCCTGTTCGAAACAGTGAATAGCCTTGGCTGTGTATCCTGTATCCGAAAGAAGCTTTCCGTGCTGGTGTACAAAAAATCCGTCCCATTTTAAGCTTGGATAAACACGTTCATATATTTTCAGGGCATCATAATCATGTCCTTCTCTGCATAAAATCCGGGCTCGACTCCAATCCTGCTCTCCCCGGAATTGCTTGTAGAATGTCGGGAACAAAGCTACAGCTGTGAAAAAGGACAATACTGAGACTGATAACAGGTGCTTATTCTTGAGTTCTATTTTTATTCCGCCTTTTAAATTTCGGCTGACGACACAGGCCAGACACACAGCAAATAGCAGCTGCATAGGAAGAATTTGGCCTGGACTGTAGAAAAAAGCCATGATCATGTAAAGCAGGATCACCCCAGCCATGCCAAGGTTCAGGTCGTGTTCTTTTCTGAACGCAGATTTTACTTTCTTCAATATCAGAAACCAGAAAACGGCAAGCGGGATCAGGCCTATGATTCCGAAAACCACGGCGCTCTCAATATAATCGTTGTAAGCATAGGGGATAAAAAAGGCTGATAGGCGTTCCATCTCTGTTCCCATTCCCCGGTCAAAAAAACGTCCTTGATACAGGTTGTAGATGCTCGGGAAATTGGCGTAGCCGATCCCGAAAATTGGATTATCCGAGAAAATATTCCAGGAAATCCTCCAAACAAGAAGACGGCCGACAGTGGACAGCGGCTTGAGGAAAAAGAAGAGGGCGGCGATCAGACTCAGAAAAACAACGCTAACTGCACCCCAGACACACCTGAAGTATACAGAGCTTCTTTGTAAAACCGGTTTGAGCCTATCCTGGTAACGAACACTAACCATCAAAAGAAGAGTTATGACCAGACTCGCATAAGCTGTTCGGCACTGTGAAAGAAGAACGACAAATCCTAAAATTCCCAAAACGAGGTAAAGCAGGATCAGGTCAGGAAGTCTTCTTTTCCTTTCCCAAAGAAGGACAAGTGCCAGGGGAATATTCAGGGCGATATACATGGCGAAATAATTGACATTGAAAAAATGCCCCCTCATCTCGGAGCGTGAGAGGAACTGCATGATTCCAAGTAAAGCTTCGACGACAGCAATGATAACGAAAAACGACACCAGCAATTTTCTTCTATGGAATATGTGTCGCGTATAAGACACCCGGACGAGCAAATAGAGGATAAAGACGGCAAAAACCGTAAAAACGTGGTGAATCATCAGCAGTTGCTTCGAAAAAACAAAAAAAGACAATACTGTCATGATGACAATGATTCCGTACAGAATATCCAAAAGATGGACATCCAAGGGATCGTTTCTGTATTTCAGGCAGGTGAAAACGAAAATTGATGAAATAAAAACAAAGACAACTCCGAAAGCAAACTCTATCGTTCCCAAAGAGAGATAAGCGGGCCTTTTCACCAACAAAAATAAAAATAGAAAAAGGACGATTACCAGTAAGGGGATCTTTCTCTTATCCATGTTGGAAAAAAACTTCATTATTACCAGACCTGTTCTGGTATCTGAAATAGCACAAAGGAGCCGTGAAGCACTACTCTAATTGACATTAAATATACAAGTCAATATCATAGACACAGAAAGCTATAAGGGGATAATAATGATAGCTAAATATCCAGATGTGATTGTGAGAACACGGCACATTTCTGGAAAAATTACGCTCTTTCCTATGAATCCCCAGAAGACACCCCCACCTGCACTAAAGCTCTCAGACTTCCCTTTACATCTCTCTGGTGTCGCCTGGTTATTGAACAACTGGGAAAGGGGTTCCCTCAGCAAAGATAGTACCTTTATGGGTTGCTTATTATAAAAAAAAAGGAGGTATTCATAGAAAAACTGAGAACAGAAAAAGAGTGTGGGGTAAAGTTTCATATTTAAAAAAGGAGGAAATGTAAAATGGAACTTAAAAAATTCTGCTTTCTCCCAATTTGCCTACTTGTCTTCTCCCTTTTAATAGGAGGTAAAATCCTCGCCCAAACCACACATGTCATTGTCGAAGGCACTGTCGTAGACGAGGAGGGGGCACCTTTACCAGGCGCAACAGTCACTCTCAAAAATGTTGAAACGGGCTATGTAAAAAGCACTCAAACCCACGAGGATGGCCGCTACCTCATGTCCGGGATCCAGCCGGGAAAGTACGAGATCGAAGTGAGCATTTCTGGTTTTACCACCCAATTGAGACAGGGCATGACTTTTGCCGTCGGCGCCCGATTGACGATTGATTTTACCCTCAAGACGGCGACTCTCGAAGAAGAGGTAACTGTCACGGCCGAATCACCTATGGTCGAGGTGAGCAAGTCAGAGGTAAGTGCCGTCGTCGACCGGAACAAAATCGACTCATTACCGCTCCTGGACAGGGATTTTGGCGCCTTGACACTCATAAAAGCTGGCGTGGTCGCTGAGTTAGGGAGGTCCAACGCCCAACCTTGGGGATCGGAAGAGCTTCTCACCGATGGAGTCTCCAACGAACGAATGGACTGGAATCGGGTAAGGTCAAACATTCCGGCCGATGCCATCCAGGAATTCCGGGTCATGACCAATCAGTATGAGGCGGAATACGGAAACGCCAGTGGTATGATCCGCAGTGCCCTCACCCGCTCGGGAACGAACAATTTTCGCGGCCGGTTGGCCTTTTTCTACCGCGACGAGATGTTTGACGATGTGAACTACTTCGTCAACCATGAAGAGTATCAAGGAAGAGAGTTGGGTAAAGACGAATACGATAAGGCTCCCTTCAAGCACTACAACTATTCAAGCCACATTGGAGGTCCGATAAAAAAAGACAAGGCCCACTTCTTTCTCCTGTATGAAGGCACCACGCATGAAGAATACAGCACAGTCACCTCTCCCCTGGTGCCAAAAGAGACTTTTCCCTGGCAGCGAAAAAACAATCAGATTCTAGCCAAGTTCAACTACCAGTTTAGTGAAAAAAACTTCATCACTTTCCGTTACACCTTGGATAGACCTGTGCTGGATAATTACATTGAGGGTGGAATGTTTACGGAAACGACAGGCTATTATGTCCATGAGATCTCACATGAATTTCAGCTCAACTGGACCTACTTCCCATCCGATAACACGATGAATGAAATGAGAGTCCTTTTCTCTGACCTCATGGCCGCCTATCACTCGATCTACGATGATGATAGCTATTTTATCGAGAGGCCATCTGGATATTTTGGCGCCTTCGGGCATTATCCTCAGGAGGTTCCAGAAAACCGGTATCAATTCGTGGACAACTTCAGCCTATTTACCGGAAAACACAGCTTTAAGTTCGGCATAGACGCCTCCTACAATAAGATGGGTGGTTATGTGAAGCAGTACGTGCCCGGGTACTATGTTTTTCTTACGGATGAGCCCTTTGATCTAAACAATCCCGACACCTATCCTTTCATGCTGATCAAATCTCCCAAAGTAGCGACTATCGACAGTCCCTATTGGGAGGTAGGCGTCTTCGCTCAGGATTCCTGGAAGGTTTCAGACCGGTTGACTCTGAACATCGGCCTCAGGTACAACTACTTCACCATCCAATACATCGATGTCGACACCTTCAACATCAGACACTTCAATCCCCGCTTCGGCTTCAGCTATGACCCCATTGGAGACGGGAAGACAGCCATCAGGGGCGGTATCGGAACCTATTCGCAGAATCCTCATCTGAACCTGGGTCTTCTTGTTGGCATCATGGACCAACTGGTTGTCCAGGCTATTTTCTTTCCCGGTTATCCCGATCCCTCTGTGCCCAACCCTTTTGTTCCCTCCACAGGTGTTGATGTGCCACTCGATAGATTTATAGGCGAGCCGAATACAGTTTCTCCCTACACGGTCCAAACGACACTCGGCGTCCAGCGAGAAGTTGTTTCCGACTTCTCTGTTGCCTTCGACCTGGTCTGGACCACCGGGCACAAATACAGCCGGATCGAAGATGATAATGCCGTCATTCCCGGTACAGGATATCTCCGTCCAAATCCAGAATCGGCCGGTGTTTATGTCTTCAGGATGAACGGAAAGACAGATTTCAAGGGCTTGTATGTCACTCTGTCTAAGCGCTACTCCCACGGATGGTCCTTGGATGTGGCCTATACCCTGAGCCGGTCCTGGGCGGATATCGAAACCGAGCAGACCGGCCCTTATGATAATGAACCCGATAATTGGGAGAGGATGTATGGGCCGACTAATGGCGATGCCACTCATAGACTATCGGTCATGGGCATCCTGGACCTGCCGCTGGGGTTTCAAGTAAGCGGACTT
>JAFGNQ010000441.1 GCA_016926925.1 Candidatus Aminicenantota bacterium | reverse complement strand
GAATAACCCAGGTCCACTGGATTATTCATAAAAACTGCCGATTCCTCTATCAACAAAACACATATATGTACAATCGACAGAACTCTCAAGGCATTGGTGCCGCATTTTTATTCAGTTGCAGGTATGTCATCGGAATGTCATGAGTGATTGATTACAAACCCTATGTAAATTATAAGTATTATTGGCCGGAATTGCTCGCGATTTGAGGCTGTCTTGCTGGTGACTTTTATCGAGATTTATTGTGAACAATTCAATAATAGAATGACAGGAGGAAGACATGAAGCGAATAGCTGTTAAACAGATATCCTGCTTCGCGGTTGTGGCCGCGGTGTTGGTTTTTTTGCCTTTTTCTTTGGGCGCGTATGTTAAAGATCAGGACGCGACGGCTTCCCGGGAAGTGACCAAAGAAAAACAGAAAAAGAAAACGGAACAAGAAGACAAAGCGGAAGGAAAAATCGCAAAAGAGCATGTGATTCATAATGAAATTGTCGTAACCGCAACCCGAACCGAAAAAACGGTCCTGAATGTTCCCCAACCCGTTAGTGTCGTCAACCTTGAAAAGATCGTTGAACTAGCTCCGAACAACATTTCCGATGTACTGCCTGAACTGCCGGGAACGGATGTTGTAGGCGTGGGGGCTAACCAGAGCCGGCCAATAATTCGGGGCTTGAGGGGACAACGAATTTTGCTCTTATCCGATGGTATTCGTTTGAGCAACTCCAGGCGGACCCAGGATTTTGGAGAAATCCCGGCGATGGTCGATGTCTTCGGCTTGGATAGAGTTGAGGTCGTTCGCGGGCCTGCATCCGTTCTGTACGGTTCAGAGGCTATTGGTGGTGTCATCAATATGATAACCCGGGAACCGAATTTCAACCTTGGCGGGAGCAGCATCGTCGGCAACATCGGCTACAGGTACAGCTCTGCTGATTCACAAAACAAGGGCTTTGCCAACATAAACGGAAACCTTGGAAACCTGAGTTTTATGTTGAGTGGAACGTTCCGTAACTCCAAGGAGTACTCGGCCCCGGCCGGGACGTTCGGTGATATCACTCTGAAGCAGGACACACCGGTCCTCGACTCGGGTGTTCAGGACAGCGGTTTCAATGTTTTCCTGGGGTACCGATTGGCAGAAAAGAATGACATTTCCGTAAAGTATGAATATTATAATGCCAACGATGCGGGTTTCGGTTATATCGATCCTGCGGAGTATGCTCCCGGAGACCCTGTCATTCAACTTCTGTATCCCGACCAGAAGATGCGTAAGCTGACTCTGAAGTTTGAAAACCGCAGTCTCAATTTCGCCTTGGCGGACGGGATCAGCCTGACCGGCTACAATTCCGGGAATAAGCGGACTTTTGACACGAATATCGGCATCACCTTTTTTCCCGGTGCGGGAATGAACATCTCTTCCAGTAACTTCACGGATGTGACGACGTGGGGTGCGCGCTTCGAACTGACCAAAGTTGTCTTCAACGGGCATATCCTCACTTACGGGGCGGATTTTTTCCAAGACGATTCCGAAAATACCGATTACAGCTCCACCGAAATGTATTTCTTCGGCACGCCGAGCACATCGGTCGATACGACGCCTAATCTTCCCAATGCTTTTTTACAAAGTTACGGCATTTTTATCCAGGACGATATCCGGCTTTTCTCCAAGTCCACCTTGGTATTGGGCGTGCGGTATCAGAATGTGAATGCCGAAACGAAAACGACCCCGGGATTGGATGAGCCCCTGGTAAACAGCACTGACAGCACCTTGGTCGGAGCTGCCAACTTCTTGTTTGGTGTTACCGATAATTTCAAATTGATCCTTTCCATGGGTCGCGGCTTCCGGTCGCCGAACCTCCCGGAACGCTTTTTCCACGGAGTAACTCCTGATGGGAGCGGATACCAAATCAGAAACACCGAGCTCAAACCGGAAACGAGTTTCAACCTCGATCTGGGATTCCGGTTCAATCTGAATAATTTTTACATCGAGTCCACCTATTTTCGGAACACTCTTTCCGACGGCATTCAAATCGCCGGAACAGGAGGGACCTTTGCCGGGCTTCCCGAGTGGAAAAATGTCAATATCGACAAGTTGAGACTTCATGGATTCGAGATGCTGAGTCAATTCCTGTTCGACTTCGGCCTTTCCCTCAGAGGAGATTTCAGTTATGTGGCGTCCAAAAACCTGTCGAATCCCGAAATTCCCTATTCGGATACTTACGGCTCCCGACTCAACCTGAACATCCGCTATGCATTTCCTGAAAACCGGCTTTGGATCGAGTATCATGTGCGGTACCACGGCGATCAGAAAAATGTCGAGCTCTTAGATAACCCCATAGGAAACATCATACCGGGATTTACGGTCCATTCCTTGAGGGCAGGAGTTACACTTTTCAAAAAAAGTGGTTTTCCTCAACAAATCGGCGTTATCATCGGCAACCTGACGAACACGCTTTATTCGGAATTCTCGAATGCCAGTTTCTTCCGCCCCGCACCGAAGAGGCACGTCGTTCTCACTTGGAGCGCCAGGTTTTGATCTGCACACCTGTAATTAGAATTTCATCGATAGGTTCGTTATAAAAAGGATATCGTTCTTTTTGATGTCTTTGCCGACAGCTCCGTTGTCGAATTTGTCGATAAAAGAAATTTTGACGGCCCACCCTTTGGCAATAGCCGCTGACAAGCTCAACTCCAGCTGTGTGAAATAATTTCTGAACCTTGCCAGGTCCGCATTCACATTAAAATCTTGTGAGAATTCCGCTGTTGGTGAAATTTTCCAGGAAAAATGATTGCCTGCAGCTATTCCCGTGTAGTAATCGGATTCACCCGTTTCCGTATACTTCGTGAAAGTTCCGGTGATCCCCGTGGTCACGGATATCTCCGTTCTCTCGGATTGGACGACCGAATATCCCAATCCCAATTGGGGAAGAATTCTGTAATCGTAGTTTTTAAACTGATCCCTGAATCCGTGTATTTCGAGGTGAGTGAAGAACCTGTCGGAGTGATTCCATTTAAGCGTGCTTTTGAGCTCATAAGATTCGGATTCAATCTTGTCTGCGCTTCTTCCCAAAATGTATAGCCCTTTGTTTTCCCACCCCATTTTTTTGGTGAACTTCCTTTTCAAGTTAAAGCTGAATGAGATATTCGTGTTGTCCGAATTTCCCCGAGCTAAGGAAATTCCCAGAGATAAGTCTCCGTTCCAGCCTTCAGGTTTTTGTTCTGTTTCCTGGGAAATGGCGATGGTAGTGAGATTTAAAAGAAGAAACAAAAAAAATACCGCTTTATTTCTCATGCTTGTCTAACCCTCCCTGATACTTTTTCTATAATACACAATCTGCCTTTTGAGGTCACCCCTTTCCTTCGGAAAACAAGAGGCCGGTTAATTGGAGGAGGGCCCGGCTTGCGCTCGGAGGGCACCTCTGCTAGGCCCGGACTCGCTTTTTAGGAGGAGTACGAGGTGTCCTGCGGCCTTCGGCTCCGGTTCAGACGTTCAGTGATAAGGTCTTGTGAGCGATGGCCAGTTCTCCGTGTATGGGTACACCGTAAGGACAGGCTTTCTCGCAGTGTCCTGCACAATCCGCACACACGTTGGCTTTATTCGGCAGGCCTGCGTATTTCGTCATGGCCGCTTTTTCCCGGCCTTGGGCCGTGAAGTAGTGGTAGTAGCGCATGATGGTGTTCACGGGAACTCGCTGCGGACAAGAAGATTCGCACTGACCGCAGGCGTGCCGGCAGTACAGACCGCCGAAAACGGATCTATAAGCTGCGAGCGTCTGCTGGGCTTTCAAGTCGAATTTCTGTCCGGAAAGCTTCACAAAGGCTTTGAGATCATCGAAGTTGGTGACGGAAACACAGGCCGAGCTGACATTCGGATTGTTGAGAACGAATTTCAGTGCTGCATCCCGAACTTCATTGTCGTTGGTCAGGTTGAACTTCTGCTTGAAAGACTCGGCCATGTCGGCGGTCGCTTTTACCCGTGGGATGAGTTTGCTGAAGTAATCGGGAATTTCCTGTCCCTCCTTCTGCATTTGCTCCATCATGCCCTTCATGGCCAAGTATTTGCCGACCGGATTCGTTTTCATCAGAGTTGCACCGATGTTTTTTTCTTTACAAACCTTGAGGATTTTTTCTCCCATATCCGTCTGAATGAAATTGTAGACGAAAAGCATGACATCGAAACGGCCGTCTTCGGCTGCAGCCAAACAGACCTGCTCCATGGTTTCCGGAAGATCCTGCCATTGAGAGCCGTGCTGGGACAATCCGCAAAAACGGACCTTACCCTCGGTTTTGAGCTCTCGGATGGCGGCATGAAAACCTTCGTGTTTCATCAAGGCTACGGACGAGGGCATGTGGATCATCATGCAATCGACATACTCGGACTGAATCCGCTCCAGACACTTGAGCGCACGCTCCTTTAAACCCTCTTTGGTATCTTCCTCCCGCAGCCCCATTTTGGAAGTGATAAAGACTGATTTCCGGTCTCTATTCTTCATGGCTTCTCCGAAGGTCCGCTCGACCTGGCCCTGGCCATAGCTCTCGGCGGAATCGATGTAATTGATTCCGGAGTCCAGTATGGCTCCCATCAGGGCCGTATCCGTAACGTAGCCTGCACCGAGTCCTATATCAGAGGCCTTGAAGCCTGTTCGGCCCAGGGTTCTGTACTCTTTGATTTTGGGCTCTGAGGTCTCCTCATAGCGAGATCCCGCAAACAATCTTTTGGGTATTCCAATTCCGGCTCCTGCGGCAGCAGCTGCTGCACCTCCTAGAAAGCGTCGGCGTGATAGAAATTGCTTTTCCTTCATGGTTCTCCTTTCTGGCGGATTCTTCTTTTTTGAAGAATCCTAGAATTTTGGTCATTTTTATAGACTCCGTATCCTATTAAGATTTCCCTCTTGCGTCAAGCGGTTTTTGGGCCGAGGCGTGCGTTTCCTTTCCATATGGATACTATCGAAATAGCGAAGAAGGGCAAATCACGGTCTATTGGAGTCGCATGGTGGTTGATAAGGGGTCTTCGACGAATACAGACAAACGAGTCCACACTCTTGTCATTCGGTTTAAATCATCACGGAAACGAAGATGTATCTTTTTTTGAGCTACCGAGATGTAACAGCTTTGAACCGGATCGGCTTCCCCGGTAAGGCGCCCGTGTACTCGCCTTTGTCGATGGCTACCGTTCCGTTGACGAGGACATATTCGATGCCTTCACTATATTGGTGCGGCTCCTTATACGTCGCTTTGTCCCGGATCTTTTCCGGATCGAATATGACGATATCCGCAGCGTAACCTTCCTTGACCCATCCCCTGTCTTCGAGACCAAGAACTTCGGCGGGCAGCGATGTCGCGGCTCGTATGGCGAATTCCATCGTCAATATATTTTTGTCCAGGACGTATTCTCTGATTTTTTTCGTGAAAGCCCCATAGTTCCTTGGATGGGGCTTGCCCAACCCGAAGGGTGTGTTCATTCCGTCGGAGGAGGTCATGACGTAGGGTTTCGTCATGAAATATTCCACTTCCTTGGGATCCATCATATGAATGATGACCGATGGATCCCCTATCTTGAGGATTTCGATAGCTGCTTCAGTAGGGGAGAGTTCCATGATATCGCTGAGCTCTTTCAAGGACTTTCCGTTCCACTCCGGCTTTTGGGTAAAGAGAGCGATGACGATGGCTTCCGGCCCGGTAACCCTTTCGATCCGCTTGGCGATGTCTTCCTTGATCTTGTCGATGAGCTTTGGATTATTG
>JAFGNQ010000440.1 GCA_016926925.1 Candidatus Aminicenantota bacterium | reverse complement strand
GGCCTCGCGAACAGCTTTATCCTCCTGATACTCCTCCAAATCCGGGGAGAGAACGAACTCGGAAGGCGTTTCTGCTGCATCTTGAGGGGTCTCTTCAACAGGCGCCTGCGCTGTGTCTTCATCCCCGGTCTCCCCTGAATTATCCTCTTTTTCAGCGTCTTCTTCCACTGGAGCTTCCTGGGATTCGGGTTTTTCTTCCGGCTCTTCAGCCTGTATGTGTTCGGCTTCCGCTTTAGAGGGCTGTGCTTCCTGACCTTCCTCTTTTCCATAATCTTCTTTGATCCCTGAAGCTTCTTCCGCTGCAGCTTCTTGGTATTCGGGTTTTTCTTCCGGCTCTGTTTCTTCCGGAACGCCTTCCTCGAATGAAGAAGCCGAAAGTAGGACTTTGATCTGCTGCAACTTTTTAAGCTCTGTATCCAGATCGAAGTGTACCTCGTCACCCACGCTCACTGCAGGAACTTTGGCTACGATTCCGTATTTATCCTCGAGCTCTGATTTTAAAGCGTTGACTTTCGAAGCCGCTTCCTGATTGATTTCTTCCAGCTTTTTGTTCAGATCATTGACCGTCCGGAGTTCTTGAAGCGATAAGCCCGTTTTTTGTTCGATTTCAGTCTGCAACAAGATCGCCTTATCGAGGTGGGATTTTATGTCGTTTTTTATGCGTTCTTTGTTGCTTTCAAAATCGGAAAGGACGTTCTTATAGCTAATAAGGGCTTCTTTGTCGCCCTTCAATTGGGTTTCGAGTTCGCTGATCTTCTTTTTTGCTTCTTCCTGCTCCTGGCGGATTTTCTCTTCGAGATTTTGTTCGACTTCTTTTTTTCTCTTGTCCAAGACATCTTGCAGTTGGGATTCGATTTCTTCGATAATGGATGCCGACTCTTTTTTGAAATTGTTATCTTTGACCATTTCTGATCTCCTTGGCGGCGAAAATAATGTTACATCCGATCCCGTTACCTGTCAATGCGGGGATTCCTCATATTTTCATGGCTGATCCTTGTCAATCGGCCACGTGATATAGTTTGTCAAATACACATTTAGAGCACAATCGCCTTTAAGGACGAATCAAAGGGGTAATTTCCCTGCTCTTCACTCATCTTTAGGGGTGACAATCCCTCCCCTTGAATTGCAATCTTGACTCATGAATAATCCGGGTGTATAAAGAAATTTAAGTTCAAAAGCCAAGGTGAGCTCTTTTCTCAGCCAGGGCTCAGGAAGGAACGGTTTCATGCACGACCATAATAAGCTACTCCTCGTAGATAAAAACGCAAAAAGACGGCACATACTGCAACATTTTCTCAACGGAGCGGATGTTCCTACCGAAGAAGTTCCTTCCCTTGAAGAAGCCATGCGTCGCATCCATCAAGACAGCTTTGCCATGGCTTTGATCAGCCAGGCAGCTTTCGCAGGCGAACCTCCTCTCTCCTTGAGAACTATGCGAGCTTCAAAATCCGACATCAGCATCATATTGATGGCAAAGATCGGAAATCCGGAAGCGGCTGTATCGTTGGTCGAGAAAGGGATCGTCGACCACATCACGAGTCCCGACAATTTGGCCGCGATTTATTCGGCAGTGTTGAATGAATTTGAGAAAAAAAAACTGCTCAGGAATCACAAATCCGACTTGAAAAAATACCGCAAATTGAAAGAAGAACAGCGGAAGAATTTGAAGAGAGCGGCGGATCTCGAGGAAATCTATGATTCCACACTCGAGAATCTCATGACGGCTCTGGATTTGAGGGATGTCGAAACATACGGGCATTCGAAAACCGTCGCCAGGTACACCCAGTTGTTAGCCCGGGTTTTGGGAATAACAGACGATTGTAAGCTCAACAACATCCGGACAGGCTCACTCCTTCACGATGTGGGGAAGATTGCCATCCCGGATTCCATACTCAAGAAGACGGATCCACTCACAAATAAAGATTGGGAAAAGATCAGGATGCATCCCGTCCTCGGCTATGGATTGATAAAAGAGATAAAACTCCTCGACGAAGTGGGCAACATCATACTTTACCATCACGAGCGGTACGACGGTACGGGTTATCCCAAAAAACTTAAAAAAGAGGAAATCCCTGTAGAAGCTAGAGTTTTTGCTCTGGCAGATGCCCTGGATGCCATAACATCGCACCGCCCTTACAGGAGAGAGAGAAGCTTTTCGACAGCGCGGAAAGAAATTCAGGCCGGTGCCGGCACTCAGTTTGATCCGGAAATCGTCGAGGCTTTCAGCTCGGTCGACATGGACATGTGGGAAAAAATCCGGTATGAAACAACCAAGCTCATTCCATATGCCGAGAATTTCATTTCCTAGCTGTGACAACCCGGGGAATCCCGTTCAGATCTTTGCAGCTCCTGACACGGGTCCACTCCCTGCCGAACATCGATAAGACGCGCCCTTTCTGACCCCAGCCGATCTCAAGCACAAGGCGGCCTCCGGGTTTCAGATATTTCGGTGCATCTCTCACAAGATCCTCGATGAATTCAAGACCGGTCTTCCCTGCCAGCAGCGCTTTTTTCGGTTCATGGTCCCGGATCTCCGGCGGCAATGATTTCCAATCTTCTTCAGAGACATAAGGCGGATTCGAAACGATAAAATCACACTTCTCTTCCAGTCCGAGGCGCTTCAGGGGCGAAAACTTACTCCCGCGAACAAAAGTGATTCCGGCCACACCTTGTTGGGCGGCATTGCGGCCGGCGATTTCCAATGCTTTTTGAGATATATCCGTAGCAACGACTCGAGCCTCAGGTAGTACTCTTGCCAGAGACACCGCCAAATTGCCGCATCCTGTCCCAATATCCACAATGACCGCTTCTCTCTTGTCCGTCAAATCGAGCACTTTCTCCACGATCAACTCAGACTCCGGTCTCGGGATCAAAACACCGGGATGGATTTCGAATGGGATCGACCAGAATTCTTTCAGATGAGTCAGGTAAGACAGCGGCACACCCGACAGTCTTCGAT
>JAFGNQ010000439.1 GCA_016926925.1 Candidatus Aminicenantota bacterium | reverse complement strand
GTCCGAACTCAGCGATGTTGAAGGCATCGGGATTATCGAGGCTTCTGAGAACGGAGGTTAGAGTCTCTGATTGCTCGCCGCCGGTAAGCTTCTGTGCTCTGCCTTCACGGACCTCCACACGAATAGGCTCGCGGATTTTTCCTGTTCCCGAGTGCGAGGCATCCACGAAATAGACCCCGTTCGCAGTTCCTTCAATAGGAGCGATAAAAGCTTCGCCACAGGGTAAATTTCCCCAGGAACCTTTTTCCGTATAGATCCCCGCTCTTCTCCCACGCCCTCTTCTTCCCTTAACTCGGAAAGTGAGATCCGTCCCAAGGTCTGAAGTGATACCAACGCCATCCGCTTCATCTAAAAGATCGCAGAGAAGGTTCACCCTCCGACGGATAGGCTCATAATCCTGAGTAAAAGTTCGCAGTACGGTCTCTGCAGTAATTCCCGGCATGGAAGCGATCCGGGCCCCGCTTACCGTCGCTTTCATGCGAGCTTGAGTCCAGGACAGGGATTTTGCCAGGGGCATCAAGATAACATCCGACCGGAGCATGACTTCAGCCACTGAGTCAGGCGGCTCCCGGCCCGAGACCTCGAGAACCGGAATCTCCAATAGATCAACCCGAGGCGTTAGAAACAAAGCGGCCTCTTTCATGGCCTCTGCTATAAACCTTTTCTCCCTGTCTGTCACAATCAAAACCTTTTCATGGGGCATCAAACCCAGGTTGTGCATCAGGGCGAACAAGCACGCTCGAGCAATCTCGCTTTTCGGCTGCTGCTTTTTCATCGAATGCCAATCTCCCAATGTTCCCCATGATAACAGAAACCGGGCATCATCGTCGCCAACGAAATTCAATCCTCATTTTTCTTAATGTATTTTGCTTTACAGACAAATGATGAGTGGTTAAAATAGTGCACTCCGATCAGATCAGGAGTTATCATGGTCAATTCGAAAATTAAAACAGGGGCGGTACTCATCGCTATCTCTTTTCTTGCATACTGTGCAGGGACTGTCACGGAAACACGGATCTCAGAGGAAGAACGAACCCAGCTCCAGAAAGCGATGGAGGCCGTCTCCAAAGACACCCTCCTGAAGTATGTCGCGAAACTGTCTTCCGAGGATTTTGCCGGCCGCTTGGCAGGTACACCTGAGTACAAAGCTTGTGCCAACTGGGTTGCTTCCCTCTTTGAGCAATGGGGAATCGCGCCTGAGGGAGAAAAAGACACCTTCCTCCAGTCTTATCCCAACCCCTATACCATTGTCTTTGTAGGCGGCGAACTCTCCCACACCTACAAGTCTCGAGGAAAATGGAGAAAGAAAAAATACGTCTACGAAAAAGAGTATTACCCCGGGTCTCAATCGGGAAACGGGAAACGTACAGCGGAAGTCGTCTATGTCGGCTATGGCATCACAGCCTCAGAACTTGAATATGATGATTATGCGGATGTCAATGTCAAGGGGAAAATCGTCCTGGTCGAGCCGGAAGTACCTGTCTCCTCTGAGAAAAATCCCGATCTCTACAAGGAATGGCGGCCCTATGCCCTGCCCCAGTATAAGATCAAAATGGCTGTCGCTCATGGCGCAAGAGGCATGCTCATCAACGATCTGAGGGTCAATCCCAACATCGACTATGTGGAAGGCTTTATGGTCTCCCAAGTGGGTGATGCCGTCGTGACGGACATCTTCGCAGGTAGAGACAAAACACATGAACAAGTCAAGGCCGAAATTCAAACCGACCTGAAGCCCCGATCCTTCCGGACAGGGAAAACTTTTACCATAGAGAATTTCACGGAGCATCACAAAAGAGGTGTCGGTTACAATGTCCTCGGCCTGATCGCGGGTACGGATCCGCTGCTCAAGGAGGAAGCGATCATTATGGGAGCCAACCTCGACCACTGCGGGTTCTGTTACGAGGTCATTCCCGGGGCAAACGACAACGCTTCCGGAATAGCTGTTATGCTTGGCATGGCCGAAGCCCTGTCAAAAAGTCCGGTAAAAACCAAGCGTTCGATACTGTTTATCGCGTTCGGATCCAAAGAACAAGCCCTCAGGGGAGCAGAAACATATCTGGCCGATCCCGTCTTTCCCAAGGATAAAACAGTGGCCTTTTTAAACCTTGACAGAGTGGGATGCGGAGATAAACTGCAAGCTCTGGCTGCGCTGGATTACCCGGATCAGTGGAGCTTTATCGCTAAAGCCAACGATGCCCTCTCAAAGATTCCCATGGACACTCTCCCCTATCCAGGTGTCCAAAAGCCTATGTTCGATGCAGACCTCTTCCTCAATAAAAAGATCCCGATTATCATACTCCGGGCTTACGGCACCCCGACTTTTCCACACACGACAAAGGACACGCTTCAGACCATCACACCCAAAATGCTTGAGGATTTGGCGTTCGTCCTCTACAAGGCTGTTCTGGATATGGCCAATTCCAGCAAAGACTTTTTTGCTCCCAAATGATGAGGAGCCCTTCTTATTCCTTTAGCACCGGAATTTCCAGCGCGCTGGGATACCGGTCGTCGTGATAGAGTTTCACAACCGCTGTCTTCGCGTCTTTTGCGGTTTCCTCAGCAACGACTCCGCCGGAGTTGTAGTTTTTCTCCAAGCTGGGCGTGTTCAAACTGCTGATAACGAGTCGCAAACGGCTGCCCTTTTCGATCCTTCGGGCAAACCAATAAAAATTCTTGAACTCGTAGAGATTGATTTCGCCCGGTTTGACCATCTCGGGCTTCGTCAAAGAATTTCGGTAGCGGGCCCGCATCATGTCATTGGCCAGGTTTACCGATTTTCCATCCCGCCGTATTTCATAAAGAGCCACACCGAAATCCGTATCCGGCACATTGAGTTCTATATACGCCCGGAATTTAACATAACCGGCGACCTCCACATCATTTTCCAGAGGAGGGCTGTGATATATCAAGCTGTCTCCGCTGAAGGCAGCGCTCAAATCGCCGTAGCCCGCCTGCCCCTGAGTTAAATATTCTTCCTTGGACATGATATCAAGAGGGTCGTATTCGTAGACATCCGGATCCTGTTTCTCCTGAGGCAGCTGCTCGGTGAGAAATCCGGATTGAAAGACATCGTTGGCTTTTCCCCCCTCTGAGCTCAGATACCACATAACCTTGGAATCGGCAACTCCGTCCAGGCTGTCAGAATACCGCCATTCATTCGCATTCAGCATGTAGTAGCAGACCCGTTTTTTCAGCAATTCCGGTTTTTCTTTCCCTTTGAGTGCCCAGTCGTACCATTCCACATGGAGTTTATCTATATCCAACACCGAGTTGTCGCCGAAGACCATGTCGCCGAGCTCTTTCCTCGGCTTTCGCGTACCGCCATGATCCCAGGGCCCCATGAGAAGATAATGTTTGGCTTTGGCATCTTCGGTCCCGTACTTCATATGCTTTTTATAATAGCTCATGGCCCCGGGCTGGTCGCCGTCAAAATGTCCGGTAATTGTGAGGATCGGGATATTCATTTTTCCGTAATCATCGTCCGCAGGAGTGAGCTTCCTCCAGAAATCGTCGTAGGCGGGATGGGATAACCAGCGGTCGAAAATCTTTTGATTGCTTCCGGTAATCTCCGCCAGTTTGGCAAAAGGCAGATGCTCGCTGTACATTTTGTAAAATTTATCGGACCAGTATTTTCCGTCCCCGAAGAGATTGATATTTTGGGTTTGTCCGGCTGTGTAGCCGAGCCATTGGGTAAAATACGAAACACCGATGTTGCATGGCCAGGGAAAATCTATGCCCGGGGCACCTGAGGCCGTGGGCACGATGGTCTTCAAGGAAGGCGGGAAATTCATCAAAGCCTGCCACTGCACCATTCCTCTGTAAGAGCCGCCCCTCATCGCCACCTGCCCGTCGCACCAGGGCTGCCTCGCAATCCATTCGATTACCTGGGCACCGTCCGCTCCGTCATTTTCAGTCGGGTAGAACTCGCCCTCGGAGTTCCCTCTTCCCCGACAGTCCACATGAACATAAACATAGCCGTTCTCCACAAAGAACGGCCCCCATTTCTGCCCCTCGTCCGCAATATAGGGGGTGAGGGCAAACACGGCCGGAAGCGGCTTCACCATATCTGCCAGTTTCCAGATCTTGGCGACGAGATTGATTCCATCCTTCATGGGGATTTTTTGGTCGATGATCATCTCGATTTCGGCCGACTTCCCTTCATTTGCCGGGACAGGTTGAGGCATTAGGAACAACCCCGATACGATTAAGCAAACAATGAGAAAAACACCACGTCTCATTTCTCGTGTCATCATTTCACCTCCCGTCTAATCAGTCGTCCATATATTGGAAAGAACACGCTTGAAATTGCCGCCCAGGATACCCTCGATGTCCGCATCGTTGTAACCCCGTCGGATCAAGGCTTCCGTGACATCGAACATTCGTTTGGGATGGTCCAGCCCTTCAATGTCGATCTTCTCTCTAAAGGCATAAGTATCCTTGTAGGCATTTTTAAGGGCATTGTATTGGGCTTTAGGAAGATCGTCGTAGCCTTCCAGGTCGCTGTCGCTGCCCAACCCCACTTTTTCGACTCCAATGAGTTTGGCCACATGGTCGATGTGATCGACGAAGTGTTCGATAGTCGTCGGTTCTTGCGGCGCGACAAAATTCCTCACCCCGGTAATGCCCATGACACCGCCGGTCCCCCCCATTTTTTGAATCGCTTCGTCCGTTTTGCAGCGGGGATGGCCGGGCGTCAACGCCCGGCAGTTCGAATGGGTGATCAGCACGGGACTGCGAGAAGCCTCAAAAGTATCCAATGTTGTTTGGTCTCCGCAATGAGAGACATCGACGGCCATCCCGATTTTGTTCATCTGCTCGACTATCTTGCTACCGAAATCACTCAGCCCCCCGTCGCGGCGTTCGGTCGAACCGCTCCCGATGAGGTTCTGCGCGTTGTAGGTCAGTTGAGAAACCCTTTGTCCGATGCTGTGGAAGTAATCCACATCCCTCGGATTCCGGAAATGATCCGAATTCTGGACGCCGATGATAAGCCCGATCTTTCCGGACTCTTTGACACGGACAAGATCGTCGGCGCTGTCGACACGCATGAACCACCGGTCGTGATTGGCCAAAAAGCCGCTCGTTCCGGCCACGAACTTCAGCACGGCATCATAGGCGTTCGGGCCTCCGATACCGAAGGACGGATGAAAGACGTTGATGCCCGAGTCTCTGAATTTTTTGAAATCGTTTTCGGTGAACGTATCCGGGTTCTGAAACCATTTGCCTAAGTCGGCATTGTTGATGGACAGAGGGCTCAACATATCGATCACCAGAGAGCGCTCCATGAGCTCTATCGCTCGAACGGAATAGGTGTCTTGGGTCCAGCCGAATAGCCGGAATCGCCCGATGTTGATCATCGGCGCACCGATGACCGCCCCAGCGGTTG
>JAFGNQ010000078.1 GCA_016926925.1 Candidatus Aminicenantota bacterium | reverse complement strand
TTCAGCCATTGGAGTCGGGACACCGCGAAGATGAAGTTCTCATAAGACTCGGTTCGGTAGTTCCGCTGTGGGGGCGGAGGAAAGAGGACTTCCGAGGAAATTCCGCCCCACCTTTGCAGGCGTTCTTGGATTGTCTCAGATTGGGCATAGAGCTTTGTCACATTGTGTTTCAGGAGGTAGGTATCAAGGGTTCGGATGACTCCTCTTCGAAACCGCTCTTTGATTTTTCCCCGGACACCCAGCTGAGAGTTGAGATATCCCCATAAATCGTAATATTCCCGCATGCGGTGGTTGAGCCAACAGACATGGTGAGGATGCTTGACGGCATAGCTGGGAAACCGGAAGGTGATGATCTGATGGATTTTTCTGCCCAATCCATCTTCTCCTATATCGTGAAGCCGATTGGCAGCATAGGCCCGAAGCTGAGTGTGAAGTCTGTTCTGAGGCGTCAAAACCAAATCGGCTTGATGTCCGAATTCATTCAAAGCTTTAACCGTACTTCGCGCAATGATGAGGTGACCTCCCTCGACAAAGGGAACATCTGAAGTCACGACAACGATCCTCTTCCTTTCCATTGCTCTCCTGCTGAAACCGATACTGTTTCGGATTAGGCTCATTGTATATGAAAAAATATGAAATCAAAAGCCGCTCTTCGTCTTTTCTGCAATGAGGGGAGAAAAAGGCGGGGGCTTATCGGATAAGACATATATCTTGCGAATATCGGCCTCCAATTTCCTCGGATTTTTTATTGATGAGAGATAAAGCTCTGCAAGGATATCGTCTCTTTGAACCCAGTCACCGATTTTTTTTCGGAGCAGCAGGCTTTCGAAGGGGCGGGTGGAGAGAAGCCTCGTCTTGATGTCTTGGATGTGCGGCATGTCCATTCGAGTCACATATCCGTTCTCTGAGGCAAAAATTTCGAATGCTTTGTTTGTCTTTTTCTGCTCCGCGATATTTATTGTTTTTCGGCATTCCTGGGAAAAGGGAAGAGTCCATCCTTCGGCCTTGTTTGCGATCATCTTATGGAGAAGGATAAAGGCTTTTCCTGTGCGCCTTTTGAGTTTTATCGAAGTGTTTCCAAAGCCTTTTTATCGTTGCTTGTTTTGATCACAAGCAGTGCCTTGCCCAGTCCTGCCGATGAACCATAGCAGTAGGCGATGTCGATAACCGCATTTCCGAGGAGGGCGCCGATTTCAGCTCCTGCTCCTATGCGGTCTCCTATCATCACGGTCAGCACAGTGCTGGAACTGACTTCATAGCCCAAGGCTTTCAAGCATTTTTCCGCTTTTTTGTTGTCGGAAGTAAGGATGAGGAAAATTCCCTGTTTGTCATCTGCGCGGGCAGCGAGGGCTTTGAGGTTGACACCGCTATTTGCCAATGTTCCGAGCACGCGCCCGAGTATTCCCGGCTCATTGGGTGTTATCACGCGTAGTTCGGTTTCGAGTTTTACTTCAGGCACTTTGATTCCTCCGTTTTAAAAATGCATTATACCAAAATTAGCTTTGTGTTTATATGAAATTTGAAGATAAATAAAGAAAACCCTTGCCATTTCCGGTTCGGCCTTTATAATTTCTCTGATAACATGAAAAAGTTTAGCTTTACGAACTGATGTGTGAAATTCGGGTTTTAGAATGAGCAGACAAATCAAATTAGCCATCATCGACAATTCCATTGATCTCTCCGTCTACACTCCGGTCAAGCATTGGGATGCATGCTTGAATGCGCCCTGGCGGTCTTTTCGGGCAAAAACTGGCAGCTTTCCCGTCCTAGGTGATGGGTACACCCATATCGTTCTGACCGGCTCCGAAGCCTCTATCCTTGAAAGAGAAAGGTGGGTCGACACTGAGATTGCTTTGGTCAAGGATGCCGTTGAACTGGGGATTCCTGTTTTGGGGAGCTGCTGGGGGCATCAACTGCTTGCCGTTGCCTTTGCCGGCATTCCCCATGTGCGGAGGGCTCCCAAACCGGAAGTAGGTTGGTATCCGATCACGATCACGGAAGACAATCGTCTTTTCGGTCGACCGGGACGAACCGCGCATATTTTCAACAGTCATTTCGACGAGGTCACCGACCTCGGATCCGAATTCCTCGTGTTCGCTTCTACTGAAGACTGCACGATCCACGCCTTCCAGTTAAAAGATAAGCCTGTTTGGGGAATCCAGAGTCATCCGGAGATGAGCATAACCGCAGCGCATCATTACCTTAAAAGTAACATCGCGCGCCATCACGAAGCCTCGCACCTTTTCCAAAATGCCCTAGAGTCTCATCCTGAAGATTCCGGTTCGATCCGGGAAATTGTTACGAATTTTTTGAATTATAAAGCCCCATAACTGATTTCTTCCTTTATCGCACAGTACCAGGATCTTTTCTTCCCTCTTTGTCTTCCCTGCTTTATCTTTAACTTCTTCAAGACTTAATATTATACTTTACATAACATAACGAAAAAAACGCTCTTTTATGACGGCTTGAATTTATGGCACACAATCGAAATATTCACGTTTTTGAATTATTTTCTTGACAAATACCCAGGGGTGTATGTAATTATATATATAACACTTAGCTATAAAGCTTTAGCCCATTTAAACAGAAAAAGGAGGCCGAATGCGATCAAAAAAGACTGCAATTGTGATTATTGGGATTCTCATCTTATTTACGGCTCTGACATTCGCTGAGACAAAAAAGCTTAAACAGATAGGGCGTTATACGCTTGTCCGGATCAAAGGCGAGGTCCCGACGGGTGAAGTGATGAAGATCCTTGTCGAGCAGTATGCCGGAGATATCAAATATGGTTTTGATTTAGCCGGCTACGGGGATGTTTTCCTTCCGTTCCTCGATCAGCTCAAGACTGCTTCCTTTGAGGATGCAGAGCTGCCCGTTGGGCAGGAATTCATGTGGATGCTTTTCCGCAGCCGGGGTAAGGTCAAGCTGGTGGAAGACCTCGAATGGGCGGGAGAAACCCCCCTTCCCGTATACATTTTCAAGGTCAAGAAAAACTTCAAACACTACACGTTCATCATCCCCAAACCGTGCGGCAATGTGGCACTTATCAAAGTCGAAGAAATCATTCCTGATGCCGTATGCGCTATCAGTGTCAGTCCGGCCAAGGCAAATATCAATGATCCCATTTCCGTGGACATGAGCGGGTCACAGCATGCCAAATCTATGGAAGTGGAAGTTTTAGATGGTCAGGGCAACAGAGTAGGAAGCAAAACTCTAACCCCTGATTCCCCCAAATGGCAGACAAAATTCGATAAACCGGGCGAGTATGTTTTTAAGGGCAAGGCGATAAACATAAAGGACATAGCCTCGGCCAATCCTTGTGAGGCAAAAACCTACATCAATGCGCCTCCTACCTGTGAACTCACCACTTCTTGCTCCCCATGTAAAAATTATGTTGGACGGCCAGTAACCATCGATGCTTCGGGATCTTCAGATCCGGACGGACAGGTAGCCAAGGCAGATTTTCAGATTGCCGACGAAGCGGGCAATCAAGTGGATAGCTACTCCAGTACGAGTTCACCGTTCACTTGGGAAAAAATATTCGATAAACCGGGAGTCTATGCGATAACTCTGGTCGTGACCGACGATTTCGGAGCCATGTCCGAACCATGCAAAGTCGAACTCGAGATTACGGAGAAGAGACTTTTTGCATTAGTGGATGCCGGACCCTTGGAAGCACGGGGAAGTCACGGAAATTATCTGTTCGGCCGGGTGGGACTTCTGTATTATCTCGTTCCCAAACAGTTCAGCCTGATCGTCGAGGGCGGTGGGGCTTTTCCTGTCAACCACACCGATGTTTGGAAAACCTTTGCTCTCGCTAACTTCTCGCTCAATTACCACGCAGGTCCGTTTTACATCGGTGCAGGCGCAGGCTATGCTACCAAAGTTAAAGAAGAGAGAGACGGAGATGTCTTTCTTTTGGGCAACATAGGCTATCAGATCTTCGACAATTGGAATACTGCGGGCTCCATCTTTTTTGCTACTCACTTTCCGATTGGTGAAGGTCGCGAATTCTCCAAACATCACAAATTCGTGCTCGGATTCAGGTTGCTCTTCTGATTTAAGACATCAAACATTAAGTGTATTCCTAAGGCCAGGGCCAAAGACCCTGGCCTTTTTCTTTCATTGTTTGAGCTAAGATGAAAATCGCACTTATCGGAGCTGATGGGCAGCTGGGGACAGATCTCGCCAGGTCTTTAAACAAGGCGGATCTCATCCAACTTTTCTATCCTGATTTCGATATAACAAAAACAAAAGAGACGCAAAACGTTCTTTCCCGTATATCTCCGGATATTATCATCAATACGGCAGCTTATCACAGAGTTGATGAATGTGAGGACAATCCACGGAAATCGTTCGAGGTCAATGCCCTTGCTGTCCGAGAGTTGGCTTTGATCTGTCAAAGTCTGAATTCCATCTTGGTCCATTTCAGCACAGACTATGTTTTCGACGGGAAAAAGAGGATCCCTTATAGTGAAGATGATGTGCCCAATCCTTTGAATGCCTATGCCGTCTCAAAACTTGCAGGAGAGTACTTTGTCCGCAATCTTTTAGAGCGTTATTTTCTGATCCGCACCTGCGGTCTTTACGGTGAAGCCGGATGTTGGGGAAAAGGTTCCAACTTCGTGGATACGATGGTTGCTTGCGGCCGACGAGGAGAGGTGATTGGTGTCGTGAATGATCAATGGGTGACACCCACTGCTACAGCCGAATTGGCCCAAAAAATCGGAGAATTGATCAAGACCGATCACTTCGGGCTTTTTCATCTGACGAATGAAGGCCAATGCACTTGGTACGATTTTGCAAAAGAGATCTTTGCTTTAATGAGTCTCCAAGTCCGGTTGGAAGCCGTTGGGACCGCTTCGTATGGAGCGAAAGCTAGGAGGCCTCCCTATTCAGTTCTGGAGAATAAGAACGCGAAAAAGATAGGACTGAGCCCATTTTCTCACTGGAAGGATGCGCTTAGGGGATATCTTTTCTCAAAAAACACCAAGCCCTAGTTCTACACTGGGAGATCTATCAGAAAAATTTGCTGAGTTTGGCAATTTCGTCGTTGTAGTATTTGCGGTAGAGAATCTCCCACTCCCGGCTGCCTTCTTTTATCGGTTTTTTTTGAGATTCTATTTTTTCGATGGCTCGCTTATTGATCATCTCATACAGTTTCATTTCTTCTTCGATGCTTTTGACAACGGTTAACCGAATTTCATTCGATTCGTCGAGGAACTCTATTTCGTCGTTCTCAAAGAGCAGGTTGAGAATCTGGCGAGCCAAAAAGTTTATTTTTTCTCTTGATAGTCGGAGACTCACAGGACGATATTCCTTTCTTTAGCCAGCTTGGTCTTGATCATTCGAAACATTGTCTGGTACTCGATGTTTTCTTTCCGGATCTTTTCCATATGCTTGTTGAGTATTTCTCTGACTTCCTGATCGAGCTTGTCTTCTTTGTGGAATTCCTCTGTGATGAGCTCCGTTATTCCTGTGATGAGGCTGCTTTTGTTCTCGGAGATAATTTTTTCTTCTTTAAGAAGATTGCGCACTATGATGAAGGCCATGTGCTCGATTTGAACTTTACTTAACCGCATGTTCTTCCTAAAATACAATACC
The DNA here is from genome assembly GCA_016926925.1 of Candidatus Aminicenantota bacterium. The sequence goes on along the minus strand of JAFGNQ010000078.1, from coordinate 5,925 downwards.
TTAAGCTAAAATTCAAGACTTGTTTCCCTATGGGATGCATTTCCATTCCCCTAATGGGCGCAAATCGAATGGCAGGAACAAGAGCCCTTCACAGTTCGTTTTCGTCGAAGTCTTTTCCATCCTCCCCTTGCGATTCTAACGGGCTGTGACCTGCAATCGCTCTCTGCCTAGACTACTGTACGACACATATGGACAATGCTTCGCTATTCTTACCGATCTCGACAGCTCTATAACGGATACGGATATGCAAGGCTCCCAAATCCGCATATACAAATCATCGGGATATGTCTGGAGATGGATAAGACTCTATGGCCAGCGGCAGGTTTTTATTTTTTCTTGAAACCGCGGTAAATGGAGAAAAGAAAGCCTCCGATACAAAGAGAAAAGACAAAGATCATAAAAAGAAGAGTTTCAAGTGTCATTTGCCCCTTGCCCCAAGCGTCTGGAAATGATTTTGTTGAGAAGAATAAAAACCGCTATGGCCACTCCCCATTGAAAGATGACGGTTCCGACGGATGATGTGGAAAAGACATTAAGCCAGTTTTTTGGGTCGGCGGAATAGCTCTGCCAGAACCACCAAAGAATCGTGGCCAGGAATTGAAGAGGAAGAAAGACGACAACGATGACATCGAACCATCGCCCCACTCTGATGCCATGCTCCGGCATAGATATAATTTCCCTGCGAAATTTCTTTGGCCCGACTTTTAGCACCGCAACGGTAAAAAAGAAACCGCTCATAATCAAACCCAAGCCCCAAACCCAATCTTGGTTGGTGAAAATACTCAGGCTTATGGCGGAGGGCAGCCCTAAAACAATGCCGATTGCCCCGACATAGAGCACGGCTTTTTTCCGAGCCAAACCGGCATCCATGAAGATGCGGGTTATGAGCTCAATCATGGCTATCAGGGAGGAGAAAGCGGCAAAAGTGAGCGCAAGGAAGAAAAGGGCTAGGAAAAAGGAACTTCCAGGAATATTGGCGAACAACTTTGGCATCCAGATGAATGTCAACCCTTGGTTGTCGGCTTTCATAACCTCCATGACTTTTTGCTGGGAATACTCCTGTGTCGAGAAGACTGAAAAAACGGTGGGGATGACAGCACATGCGGCCAGGAGAGATGCGATGTAATCTCCAAAGCCAATAGTCGTGGCTGTCAGCACCGGGCTCTCTTTTTTGTGGGAATAGACGGCGTAGGTAAGAAGAAGGCCCCAAGCTGCGCCTGTTGACCATGCTGATTGAGTAAGGGCGTCCAGCCAGAGCTTATAATCGGCCAGTTTGGAAAGATTGGGGGCAAAGATAAAGTTCAGGCCGTGGAGTGCATTGGGAAGTGTCAACGCCCGTACGCATGCGACGATCAGGAGCAAAAAGAGAGACGGGATGAGAATCTTGTTGGCTCTCTCGATCCCTTTGACTACTCCGGAATAAACGATGATGACTCCTATCCCGACGGCCAGGATAAGAAAAAGCACCGGCTCCCATCCGGATGTGAAAGATCGCCAGAATGTAATGGATTCCTTGTTGATTACGTTTTGGAATATCGTAGCAAAAAAGTACTTGATGCACCATCCTGTAACTACAGAGTAGTAGAACATTATGGCCGAACCGACAAAGGCAACGAAAGTTCCCATCCAGGTCATCTTTTCCCCGACGATATCGCGAAATGCTCCGATAACACCCTGGCGTGTCTTTTTGCCGAAGGAAAATTCGATCGTCAGAACAGGGATCGACCATAAGAATAAAAAAATAAGCCAAGCAATGATAAATGCGCCTCCGCCTTGTTGGGATACGATGCGCGGGAATCTCCAGATATTGCCTGTTCCCACGGCCATTCCCAGGCCGGCAAATATGATACCCCATCGGGAAGCGAAGGTTTCTTTGCTTTTCATATTTCTCCTACTTTACTCATCAGGGACTTCGGTGTCAATGACCAAATAAGGGTGAAGTCCCGGTTTTTTCGGGTGTTTTTTGGCGAATGCGATGAGTTTTCCGTCAGGACCGAACAAGCGATAGATATCGCCAAAGGTTTTGAAATCTGTGTCGGGGTTATCTTGATGAATGATAGTTTGGATGTGCGCAGCTGAAATCATGTTGCCGTTTTTTGCCAGGGTTCTTCCATTTTCATCGAGAACGATTTTGGGAAATTCATCGAGGATTCCCTCCAACGGAAGAAGAAATTTCTCTGTTTTTCTCTCACCGGTAAGCTTTTCGAGCTTTTTTAGGGTGTGGCTTCTTTCCGATTTGAACCGACCCATCTCCGTTCGTTCCAATTTAGTAAGATGGGCACCACACCCCAGTCTCTGCCCGAGGTCATGCGCTATTGAACGGATGTATGTTCCTGAAGAACAGCGGACTTCGAAATCAAGGAAAGGGGGTTTGTAGCCCAACAGATCAAAGGAATAGATCACCACCTTCGAAGGCTTGATATCGATCTTCCTGTTCTCCCTTGCCAGTGTATAGAGGCGTTTCCCTTTGTGTTTTTTTGCAGAGTAGGCGGGTGGGATTTGGTCGATTTCTCCTTTAAACGCACTCATTGCGTTCTGGATATCTGTTCGTGTGGGATAGTCTTTTGATTCGGCAGTGATCGGCATTCCTTCCGAGTCATAGGTATCCGTGGCAAAGCCGAAGCGAAGGCATCCTCTGTAAGTTTTGTCGAGTTTTTGAAAAAAGGGAAAAAGTCGGGTCGCCTTGCCCACGGCGATCATCAGCAAACCCGTGGCTAAAGGGTCCAGTGTTCCGAAGTGCCCGACCTTTTTCATATTCAGGATATGCCTTATTCTGTCGACAACATCGTGCGAGGTAATTTGGGGAGGTTTCTGGACAAGGATAATCCCATCCATATGAATATTCCAGCTGGATCAGGTCTTTTGAATTTCTCCGGATTGGCTGGAAGAAATCCCTGAGAGTTTTGTTATCAGCTTTTCTACGGTTTGAGGTATTGTTTCTACGAGCTGTTCGTATGGGCCGGTAGCGGTGAAGCCCGCCGCATGCACATGGCCTCCGCCTCCGAAGTGTTCGGCCACCATTGCCGAATTCGCAGCTCCTTTGGATCTCAGGCTTACACGAAATTTATCCTTTTCGATTTCCTTGAAAAACAAAACTATTTCAACTCCTCTGATAGATCTGGCCTGAGTCGTGATGTCCTCTGTATCTATCTCTTTGAGGTTCAATTCCGCCATATCTTTCTTGAACATGGTGATGATGGCAATCGTACCTTTTTCGTTCATCTTGAGAGTAGCCAGGACTCTGCCGAGAAGCTTGATTTTTTCCGGGGAGTTATTGTTGAACAGGAGCTCTGAGATCTTGATCGGGCTGGCTCCGTGGAGGGTCAACTTATAAGAGAGCTCAAAGGCCTGCGCCTTTGTATTGGAAAACTGGAAGGAGCCCGTGTCCGAAACGATGCCGCAATAGAGATGATTGGAAATTTGAGGCGTAAAATCTATTCCGAGTTTATTCGCGAGCTCATAGGCCATACAAGCGACAGCCGGCGCATCAGGATCCACCCAATTGATATCCGCGTAGTAGTCATTGGAATGATGGTGGTCAATATTGATTGTGAAAATGTCTTTGAGATGAGATTGTCCGGACCTTGAGACATTGGCACACTCGAGGAGGATGACTGTGTCGAATTGGTCGGCAGGAATCAAGCCGATTGTGATATTTTCCATATCCGGAAAATGGTTGAATGGAATGGGCGTTCTGTCTTTATTGATAACCGCAATTTCTTTTCCAAGGCTTTTTCCCATGAAATAGAGGGCAAGTCCTGTACAGATAGAATCTCCATCCGGCCTTAAATGCGAAGTGACGGCGATTCTCCGGCTTTCGAGAAATTTTTGTGCAATCTGGTCAACGGCTTTTTTCATTTTTGTTGAGACTATCAATGATTTGATCGAGCTTGCTTTCATACTCGATTACAGGGTCCTCTAAAAAAATGAGCATGGGATTATACTTTAAATTTGTTTTAGAGGCAATAACTTTTCTGAAATATCCTTTTTTTTCGTCAAGTCTCTTTAAAACCTGTTCTTTTTGAACCGTACCGAATAGGCTTAGGTAAACATGTGCTGTTTTGAGGTCTTTAGTCATGTCCAGCCGGGTTATGGAGATGATTCCCGAGTTGGGGTCTTGAACAACCTCGAATAAAAGCCTACTCAACACGTTCTTGATAAGACTGGCGACTTTTTTCTGTCTGCGGTTTTCATTCATAGTTATGTCCTCTAAGATTAACTCAGTAAGTCCTTATGTATACTCCATTTTTTTGCCCGGTGCAATCCACGATCCGGACTCCCATATGGTGCCGTTCCATCGAGAGAGATGGGATTTCATTCCGAAAATGAGAATCCAGCTTTGACATGAAGAACCGAAAAGTGAATCTGATGGAATTGAGAAAGTGAATTTGACGATCCCGATCTAATAAAAATGAGTCTCGATACGGGTTATTTCTCCGTCTATGAGATCTTGAGTTTCGGCCTCGAGAGCACGAAAAATCTTTTCTACCATTTTTTTTTGATTGTTGAGTGAGACAAATCCTATTGTTGATCTTTGCCATTTATCGTGATAATCGAGTTCGGCACAGGCCACATTGTATTTCTTCCTGAGCCTGTCTTTGATGCGGGCAAGCCTCTTGCGTTTTTCCTTCAATGAATGGCAGTAAGGGAGGTAGATCTCCAATGAGAGAAAGCCGATGATCATCTCATGCACCGCGTGTTTGGACTTACTGAGGCTTCACTTTTTCAGTGATGTATGCTTCGATAACATCCCCCTCCTGAATGTCGTTGAACTTTTCCACCGCAATACCACATTCATAATCTTTTGAAACTTCGGTGACGTTGTTCTTGAGGTGTTTAAGGGAGGATATGCGTCCTTTATGTACGATTTCATCGTTCCGGATGATTTTGATTTCCGCATTCCGGGTGATTTTCCCATTTGTTACGATACATCCGGCAATTGATCCTATCCGCGGAATGTGAAAGATTTTTTTTACCCGCGCTTTACCCAGATATGTCTCTTTTATGATGGGATCCAGAAGGCCAGTCATGGCTTTCTTTATGTCATCGGTGAGCTGGTAAATAATTTGATAATTGCGTATTTCGACGTTCTCTTCCCTTGCCATTTCCAGAATCGTTTGGTTGGGCTTGATATTGTAGCCGATTATGATGGCGTTTGAGGCTGAGGCAAGCAGAACATCGGATTCGGAGATGTTTCCTACAGCGGAAAGAATGATATTGATTTTAACTTGATCTGTACTCATCCGCGGCAAGGTGTCCTCTAGAACTTCGACGGAACCATGCACGTCTCCTTTGATGATCAGAGAGAGTTCTTTGATGCCGTCTTCTTCAATCTTTTTAAAGAGCTGATCCAAGGTGAGACGTTCCGGTTTTGAGGTTTCCTCCTTTTGGGTTTGAGCCATCCGGTATTGGGCGATGATTTTCGCAGCTTCAAGATCGGGCACAACTTGAAAGTACTCTCCGGCTGCAGGGACATCGGAGAACCCCAAAACTTCCACCGGCATCGAGAGATCGGCCTTTTTCAGCGTTTTGCCTTTCTCATCGAACAATGCTTTTGCTTTCCCGTATCTGATGCCCGATACGTAAGACTCTCCTTGACGGAGAGTGCCGTGTTGGATCAGGACCGTGCCTAGAGGCCCTTTTTGAGCATCCAGTCTTGCTTCCAGGATGACACCCTGGGCGGGAATATTCGGATCCCCCTTTATTTCCAGAACATCGCTGAGCAAAAGGATCATTTCCAGAAGGTCATCGAGGTTCGTCTTTTCCTTTGCCGAAATATCCACACTAACGACATCTCCACCCCATTCCTCGATCAAAAGGCCTGCCTTGGAAAGCTGTTGCTTCGTCTTATCCAGATCGGCCTCGGGTTTATCGACTTTGTTGATGGCTACGATAATCGGGACACCGGCAGCTTTGGCATGGCTG